>JAWXUQ010000036.1:0-25612 GCA_044426225.1 Faecalibacterium sp.
TACTTTTGCCGGCAAAAGTAACACCCCGCGCCTTTGGGAGAAGGCAAAAACCACTGCGGCACGCAGCACTGTAAAAAAGGAAAATCCCGAAGTGCCTTTGAAAAAATCACTGCGTATTGGTACGCAAAACCATAAAAGCCTAGCAATCATCCAAGCAACCTTGGGAAAAGGCAGAACTGCGTGGCAGTCGCAACACCAAAAAGAAAAGCCTTTTCAGTGCACATTTCACTCCCCGCCAAACACGCTAGCAACATACGCTAAACTCTCGCACATGGTGGCGGCATCGGTGGTTTTCATCTCGACCGAGACATAACCCTGATACCCCAGCCCCTTGAGCAGCAGCGCAAGCTCTTTGTGGATGGAATGCTCCACCACCGGGGCAAGCCCGGGCTCGCTGATGTGCACGTGGCTGACAAGGGATAAATCGTTGACGATATCGGCTAATTTTTCGCCATTTGTCAGCATGGCGCCAATGTCTAGGTTGACGGAAAGCCCCGGTGCACCAAGACGCTTGACGTAAGCAAAGGTGTCAGCGGTGTTGTTTAAAAAATTGGTATTATAACAAGGTGGCACCGTCTCAAGTGCGAGTGTCACCTCTTGCTTTGCCGCAAGGGTGCCGCACTCGCCAAAAAAGGCATCGGCGGCTTCTGGCGATAGCCCTTCTGGGATAGAGCGGTTGCGCGGGCAGCCAAAGACCAAGTTTTCGCAGCGGCAAGCGCGGGCAAAATGGAACGCTTCGTCTAGGGTTGCAGTCAGGCTATACGCACCTGCCTCATCAAATAAATTTTCGGTTTTGCCATTTAGAATGCTCTGCATGCTAGGGATGGTGAAGCCGTATTCCTGATAAATATAAGCCGCGAACAATGGCACTTGGCGAATGTAATCATAGGCGGGCGCGGGGAAAATGCGAGTGGGTGCAATTTCAAGCCCGGTATAGCCCAGTTCTTTCATCTTTGCATAGACGATTGCGTCATCCTCTTTTGCCCAGCCAATGTTACTGGCGGCGAGTTTTAGTGTTGCCATCTTCTTCCTCTTTCTTGTTTTTAATCAGCGGTGGTTTCCCCCGCCATTTGCAAAAATAATTGCAGCTATCACGATTGACATGCTTCACAAGGCAAACAACCGAGCATTCACCCATCGAACACGATTTCACTGCGCAGATACTGCTGTAACTGCCTCAATGCCAATCTTGCATAAATGCCACAATGTCGCAAAGCACCTGCGCTTTGCTGCACAGATAGCAACCCGCCCCGCCAAAGAGGGCGGCATACTGCGTTTGTAGGTCATAATCAAAGGGTTCGCCCGCCAAGGTATTGGTGAAAGGTGCAGCCTGTGCGCCCTGCACTGCGGCATATACCTCTGCTGCGCTGCAAGGGGGTGTCGCGAGGTGCAGCACCGTAAGATGCGCGGCAAGGGCGGTTTGGATATCTGCCCAGAGACGGCGCAGGTCATAAAACTGGTACTTACTGCGTGCATCGGTAAAGCAGAGGGCATTGAACGCATGCCCCGCAAAGAATGCCCGCAAGGCATCGGCATTTACCGCGCCATTTAATTTATAAAATCCGTTTTGGGCATCGGCATAGCCATCCCGCACCAAATCACTGATGGCGCTAAGCTCTTGATATTTCGCCGTGCGCAGCATGGCAGGGGTGATGGTATGTAGGTCATATAAAAAATTCTTTTTCAGCCCAATGCCATAAAGTGCCGGCAAGCGGACGATGAGTGCATCAGGGATATCCTGCCGCACCCACTGTTCTAATTGCAAGCGGTTTGCGCCATAGGCAGGCAGGTCAGCGGCAAGGGGCGCGTCCGCCTCTGTCTTGCCCTTACTATCAGCAAAGACACAGATGGAGGAAATCAGCACTGTTTTTTTCGCATTTAATTTGCGAATATTCTCCCGCGCAGTACGCATGATGGCAAGGTCAGCGGCGGGGTCTTGGTTGGCAAGGAACATGGCAGCAGGTACCCCCGCATAAATCAGCAAATCAATCTCTTTGCCAAAGCCCTGCTGCACATCGGTTGAATGATAAGTGGCGGTGAACTGACCTTTTGCGCTGAGGTTGCCCCCCACAAAGCCGGTGGAACCCACCAAAACTATTTCGCCCATCTTGCCTCTCCTCTTGCTAATTCCGCCGTTTATACACGCAGCGGAATGGATATAATCATACATCATATAGTATACTGTTTTTTGCGCCAAAAAGCAATGAAAAAAAGCCATCTTTTCGCCCAGAATACCCCTGCCCCCTTTGCATTGCGCGCACTTTATGCTACAATAAACCTATCATAAATCACCAAAAAAGGAACACACCTGTTATGTTGAAAAAAATTGCCACCTATGGCTTTTTAGCCTTATTTTTAGCCACCATGCTTTGGGTCAGTACCGCAGCATGGCTTGGTGTCTCGCAGCCCGCCGGGAATGTGCTGCTTGTCGCAGTGCTGCTCTGCGCGTTTTTCGTGGCGCTGTATCGCTTTGTCTTGCAGCGGGCAGACGCACTTTCCCCCCGCAAGCAGCAGCTTACTGTGGGCATATTACTGCTATTATTTGTAGCAATCGCGACTGTGCTTGGCTGCCTGACCATGACCTACCCTGTCAGCGATTTAGAGGTGCTGTGTGATGCGGTGACATACTGGGTGCAAAAAGGCAACTTACTGCGGTATAGCTATTATTTCAACGTTTGCGCTAACACCCTCGGCAATTGTATTTTCCTGTATTGCATCTTTAAGCCGCTGTCTTATGTCGGGCTATTCATGGGCGATGATGCCGCAGAGTGCATTGCCATTTTCGTGAATGTACTAATGCTTGCCCTCGCGCTCTTTTTACTGTACCGCATTACAACGCGCCTTTTGCCAAAATTCAGCGCACAGTTGCTCTTCCTTTTACTCTCGCTGAGCTTTGCGCCCTATTATTTATGGGCACACCGCTATTATTCCGACACGCTTTCCATGCCCTTTGCCCCCCTTGCGATATGGCTCTATCTGCGCAGCAGCGAAACAGAGCACCGCGCAAAACAAATCGGCTATGGCTTTGCCGCCGGGCTGTGCCTGTGGGTGGGATATTTTATCAAGGGCAGCGTGCTGATTGCACTGCCTGCCCTGCTGATTTTCGCCGTCTTTGCCCTGCCCTGGAAAAAATGCTTGTTATTCTGCCTACCATTGCTGATAGGGCTTTGCCTATGCTTTGGTGTGTGGGAAGTATACCGCCACAACAACAACTGGATTAGCTATAACAGCGAAGCAAAATACAAATACCCCGCCACCATGTGGCTGCTGTATGGCGCACATGGCGATGGTAATTATAACGATGACGATGTGAATTATCTCGCTAGCTTTTCAACCTATGCGGAACGCAGCGTTGCCGCCAAAGAGCGCCTCGCTGAATATTACAGCGTTTACACCCCCGCAAGCTATCTCTCATTTTTGACCACCAAATTCACCGCCACGTGGTCGGGCGCGCAGTACGATGCCGAAGGCTACCTCACCGCAAGCCGCCACGGAAACTGGACGCATTATTTCATCATGGAAGGGCAGCCTTATTATGCGCTGACGCAATATTATTGCAACGGCTGGCACTATGCCTTTTTGGCAATGCTGCTGCTCAGCACGGCGGCAGCACTGTATCGCCCACGGTGGGATGCAGGGTTTTTACTGCGTATCTGCCTGTTTGGGCTGACGCTGTTCTTATGTTTTTGGGAGACAAAGCCGCGCTATCTGCTGAGCTTTGCGCCCTTCTTCCCCTTATTTTTTGCACAAGGGGTGCTCTGCCTCAACGCAGGCCTTGCAAAGGGGTTGCAGTGGGCAAAGCAACGCAAGCGACTGCAAAAATAAACCCGCGCCACCCAAAGCAGCGCAACGTGCTCTGCACTGGATGGCACCCCGACCATACCCACCCAACAGCAAGGAACACAACCCATACCATCACAAAAACCTCTGGATATCCCGCACCGCCACTTGCATCGCAAGGGACGTGGGATATCCAGAGGTTTTGTTGCGTGACACGCGCTTATCTCAAAAATTCGCTCGGGTCTTGGTAGACACCCTCGTGTAAAATCTCAAGGTGTAAATGCGTTTGCAGGGCACTTTCGGCGCTAATGGTGCCGATACAGCCAATCACTTGGCTAATGCTAACGGCATCGCCCGCCTGCAAGGTGCTGTTTTCGACCCCGCAAAAGCGCCAGGTATAGCCGTTTTGGTCAAGCAGCTCCACCACGCCACCCCAATTGCCATCGGTGTACACCCGCACAACCTGCCCTGCCACTGGGGCAATCACCTCTTCGCCAAGGCTTGCGGCATAGTCTACCCCGTTATGGGTGCGCCAATCACAAAGCGTTTCGCTATACACCAGTTCCTGTGCGCTATATTCCTGTAATATCGCACCAGATACGGGCAATACGAAGGATACCGTCCCCGCAGCTGCTTGCGGCTCTAAGACGGCGGACGCTTCGGATGGTTCGGATAAGGAAGATGAACCAGACAAGTCCGAAGATGAGTCGGTAGGTGCATTCTGCCCATCGGCACCATCCGAGGGGTTGCCCGGCTCCAATACCACCGCTTCTTCGGATGGCTCTTGCTCTTCTGGCTGGGCTTGCATGGCAATTTCGCCATTCATCTCGTCCGTGACGGTATCCGCTGGCTCGTCCCATATACTATCTCCTTCTTGCTGCGCGTCCCCAAACCCTGCAAAATCATCCAGTGCGCTTTCGTCTGGAAGGGTGGTTTGGTTTAAATTTTGCTGTACGGTGTTAATTGCCCAAAGCCCTGTACCCGCTGCCGCCAAAATACTGCCGAGCAAAATCAGTACAAATGCCTTTTCCCGCACAAAGTTTACAATTCGATTCATCTTGTTTCACCGTTTCCTTTATTAGGTAACCTCTCATTCGATTTGAGCGGGTGTCGCCCCTGCTTGTACCCTTAGTGTGCGGCGAAGGCATGCATTTTATACATCCGAACTTTCAAAAAATATCCGCGCGGACTGGTATCTGAGCGCAGCAAAAAAGCCGCCCCTTGCAATTGCAAAGAAACGGCTTTGATATTTTGGGTTATTACCCCGCGTATGTCATCAGCTGCGACTGCGCTTGCCAAACAGGCGCAGGATAAAGAGAAAGATATTGATGAAATCAAGGTATAAGCTGAGTGCACCGAAAATCGCGCTTTTTTCAAGCATGGCGCCCTCATCTGCATAGTGCTCATAATAGCGGTAGATTTTCTGGGTGTCATAGGCGGTTAGCAGCATGAAAATCACAAGCCCAATCCCAGAATAGAGCACGCTTGCCAGATAACTCATGCCAGTGAACATCCCGATAAAGCTAACCACAATCAGGGCAACCAGACCCATCATGAGCTTCGGTCCCCAGGTGCTTAAATCGCGCTTGGTCACCGCGCCATATACCGCAAGCAAGCCAAAATAAATCCCGGCAGCGAGGAATGCTAAAATAAGAGTTGACAGCTCATAAATGACAAAGTAAAAGCTCATGACCATGCCATTGAGGGCAGCATAGACCAAAAAGAGGGTGCGTGCGGTTGCAACGCGCATTTTTTGAACGCGAGCAGAAAGCGCCAGAACTAGCCCAAGCTCCACAAGGGTGAGGGGTAGATATAGGGAATAGACAATCTGCCACAGCCCAGTATAGGCAGTCGCCACCGCAAAGCCAAAGGTCAACAGCAAGCCAAATGCCATCCAGCGGAAGGTTTTGGTGAAGTATTCGCTGACCGTCATGCCGTTTGCAGCAGAATGCGCAGAGGCGGCTGCAAAGGCAGAGTCTCCCTGCCCTGCATCGTTATAATAGCGTGTGCCATCGGCACTGGTGCGATAACTGTTGCTGTTGTTGCTGTTCGGGCGATAGCCATCGTCCGTTTTATTGTTGTTAAAAAACATAGCTGTTCCTTTCTTTTTTCAATCATGCCCTGTTTAGCATGGGTATTGTTCCAAATGCGTGCAAGGCAGCCTTGGCCTTGCGCTGCGCGACATACCGCGCAAATGCACAATGCGCGCAAGCACCCGCCGCCTTGCCCTTTCGCCTTGCGACATGTTACACAAACGTACCACGCGTACAAGGCTGTACCACCTTGGCTTTGTTTGCTAGACAAGTGCTGCACAAAACGGTATACTACCAATAGCAACGCAAGTGGCGCATCACTGCACGGTGGCAGTTTACCCTTGCCCATGCACGCAGCACATCTGCATTTGCTATGCTTTTATTATAAGATATAAAAATGAAATAATTATGAAAGGGGGAAGGATTTTCCATGCCACTTGGGCTATATTATCATATTCCATACTGTTTTTCTAAATGCCGCTATTGCGATTTCCACACCGCACCCGGCAAACGCGCGGTGCCCCATGCCTATACCGCGGCGCTGCTGCGGGAACTGGCAAACTTTGCAGGGGATGCCCCCCTTGCGCCCGACACCATTTATTTTGGGGGCGGCACCCCAAGCCTGTTACCGCCCGAAGATGTCACTGCGCTGATTGCCGCTGCACAGCCCGTACAGGGCGCGGAAATCACCCTAGAGGCAAACCCCGAAACCGTCACCGCCGCAAGCCTTGCCGCCTATCGCGCGGCGGGGGTAAATCGCATTTCGTTTGGGGTGCAAAGCGCGCGTGATGCGCAACTGCGCACCCTTGGTCGCCCACACACCGCGCAGCAAGCCCGCGATGCCTTTGCCATGGCACGGGCGGCAGGCTTTGAGAACATCTGCGGCGATATCATGATGGCATTGCCCCACTATTCCAATGCAGAATTTGACGAAACCCTTGCAATGATTGCAGAGGGGGGCGCAAACCATATCTCTGCCTATTTACTGAAAATTGAGCCGAACTCTGCCTTTGGCAAGCGCCCACCCGAGGGGCTGCCCACCACCGAGGAAAGCGCCGATTTTTATCTGTATGGGGTGGAGCAGCTTGCCAAGGCGGGCTTTGCGCAATACGAAATCTCGAACTTTGCAAAGGAAGGCCATGCCGGCAAGCACAACAGCATTTACTGGGATTGCGGCGATTACCTTGGCATTGGCGCGGCAGCTTATTCCTGCATGGGGGGCAAGCGGTTTTATTATGCCGCAGACACCGCCGCATTTATCGCGGGGGATTGCGCCCCCATCCCTGATGGCGCATGCGGGGCAGAGGATTATTTAATGCTGCAACTGCGGCTAACCAAAGGGCTTGACTGCAAGGCATACCAAGCGCTCTATGGCAAAACCTTTACCCCCGCGCAGCAAAAATTTATTGCCCAGTGCGTGGCGGCGGGCTATGCCACCTTTGACGGCGATATTTTAGCGCTGACCCCAAGCGGGCTGCTGATGCAGAACGCAATTTTGGTAGAGCTGTTATAAATGGTAATCTCTAATAACCTAGCGTGCTTGCTACACTCAATCTTTTTTCGTCACATTGCCCCAAAAATCTTGCCCATAAATCAATTATGAACGCAATTCTTTGAACAATCAGCCACAGATAAAATCACCTTTTGCGCCGCACTGGCATAGACAAGAGTTTGCAAAGCAGGGCAGGAATACACCCCATAAACAACAAAAACCGCGCAGAAATCACCCGAAAAGGGCAATTTCTGCGCGGTTTGCTTCGTTTATGTTACAGCGCACGCATGGTGCAGCACACGCAAGTGCAGCGCAAGCCTGGTGCAATACAAGCATGGTGCAACACAAGCAAGGTGCAGCGCACTACCTGCTTATGCGTCCTGTTTTGCTTTTTCAGCTTTTTCTGCGTCTTTCTGGCTGATTACTTTCTTGATGACCTGCCAGCAGACAAAGAAAATTGCGCTGCCAATGGCGGCAGTAGAAAGCTGACCAATGCCAAAGCTAGCCTGTGCAGCGGTGACCTGTGCCTCTGCAAGACCGCCACCAAAAACAGGGATGACAAAATAAGTAATGGTCAAAATCATAATGCCTGTTTTGGCAAGGCAAGCAAGCACAAGACCAGGGATGCCCATGATGAATTTTTTGAGTGCGCCTGCACAGATGACAAAGACCGCATTGCCAAGCATCACCGTCAAGACGATTTGTGGGCAAATCAGCATGAGTGCAGGAGGCGAGATGAGCAATACAAAAATAGGGTTAATGACCGCAATGGCAGCTGCATAGGGCAAGCTAACCGAAAAAGCAGCCATCAGTAGCACAATGTTTACCGCAGGGCCTTTGACCGCTTGCAGCTCAGTTGGTAGGGTAAGCTGCAACACCACGCAAAGGGCAAGCAGCAATGCCGAACGAGTAATCATTTTAATGGTTGGGTTTTTCATGATGTTCCTCCTAAAAATACGGGCTTATTTCGCAAGTTTCACAGAATATTATTTGCTTTCCAAACAAAATTCTACTATAATAGAACCAAATAAACCGTTGCGCAAGCAACAAAGGATGTATTATGTTAAAAACCTATCCCATTTTAGCCTCTATTCCGCTGTTTGCGGGCATTCATCGACAAGAGCTTGCCGCCCTTTTGCCCACCTTATCCCCCACCGAGCAACATGTTTCGCGCGGGGAAATTATCCTGCGGGCAGGGCAGCAAACGGCGCGCATTGGCATTTTGCTAGACGGCTGCTTGCAGGCCTCGCGCTTTTCGCCCGATGGCACCGCAAACCCCATCCCCACCATGGATGCGGGCAGCGTCTTTGGCGATGTGCTAGGCGGGGCAAGTGTTGGCAGCCCAGTGACGATACAGGCAAGCAGCGATTGCACCCTACTCTGGCTGCCTTACGATGCCTTGCTGCGCCCACAGCAACTACCCGCCCCTGCCCATGGGATCTTGCTGCAAAACCTGTTGCGGATTATCAGCGATAAATATTTCGATTTGGCACAGCGGCTTGATTTTTTAGTGCTGAAAAGCCTGCGGGGTAAAATCTCTGCCTATCTGCTCAGCCAAGCCGCCGCTGCGCACAGCAACACCTTTACCATCCCCTTTACCCGCGCAAAGCTCGCCGCCTATTTAAACTGTGAGCGCAGTGCCTTGTGCCGAGAACTGAGCAAAATGCAACAGGAAGGGCTGCTAGAAACCTATCAAAAGAGCTTTAAATTGCTATGCCCTGAGGCGCTTTCGCAGTTGCACTAACCCCTGTTTTGTGCGCCGCCAACAGCTTTTCACCCCCCTGCCTATCACAAAACAAGCAAGGGACAAGCGGCAAGCACCAAATATCCAAAAAGCACAAAAACAAACTACACGCCGCGCATTTTTGCGCAATGCATAAGGAGAAATCATGCCAACACCAGACACAACATCCACTGTACCGATTTTATGGTTTGTCATCCCCTGCTATAACGAAGAAACCGTGTTGCCCATCACCGCGCCACTGTTTTTAGATAAGCTGCAACAGCTGATTGCCGCCGAGCAAATTGCCCCCGAAAGCCGCATTTTGTTTGTCAATGATGGCTCGAACGATGGGACTTGGCGCTATATCCAGAACCTTGCCGCAGAGGATTTCCATTTTCTTGGCATTGCACAAAGCCGCAACCGCGGGCACCAGAATGCCGTGCTTGCCGGGCTGATGGAAGCAAAAGACCACTGTGACATCACCATTTCCATCGATTGCGATGGGCAGGATGATATTGGTGCCGCAGATAAAATGATTGCCGCCTTTGCCACCGAAGGGTGCGAAATTGTATATGGGGTGCGCGATAATCGGCAAAGCGACACCTTTTTTAAGCGCAATACCGCCGAAGGGTTTTATAAGCTGCTGAACTGGATGGGGGCAGAGGTGGTGTTTAACCACGCGGATTATCGCCTCATTAGCGCCCGCGCGCTGCACAGCCTTGCCCAGTTTCAAGAGGTCAATTTGTTTTTGCGCGGAATGCTGCCCCTTGTTGGCTACAAAAGCACCAGTGTCTAT
The DNA here is from genome assembly GCA_044426225.1 of Faecalibacterium sp. GTDB lineage: Bacteria > Bacillota > Clostridia > Oscillospirales > Ruminococcaceae > Faecalibacterium. The sequence continues at coordinate 9,825 of JAWXUQ010000036.1, forward strand.
TACACCCGCACCGAGCGCCTTGCCGGGGAAAGCCATTACCCTCTGCGTAAAATGCTGCTGCTCGCCTTTGACGGCATCACGAGCCTGAGCGTCAAGCCCATTCGCCTGATTGCAAGCCTTGGCGCACTGCTGAGTGCCTTTAGCTTTTTGGGGGTACTGTGGGCATTCATTGAGGCATTCCTTGGCAATGTTGTGGCGGGCTGGGCATCCACCATCGTCCTTGTCTGCTTTATGGGGGGCATTCAATTGCTCAGCCTTGGGGTGATTGGCGAATACATTGGCAAAATTTATATGGAAGTGAAAGCCCGCCCGCGTTATATCATTAGCGAGCGCACGGAACATGCACCAATCACGCACCAACAAACGAACGGAGAATAATCAGCTATGCCAAAACAAACATGGAAGGGTAGCACCCTATTAAACCCTGCACCCCCGATTTTAGTATCTTGCGGGGATATGGAACATCCAAACCTCATCACCATCGCATGGGCGGGCACCATCTGCACGCAGCCAAGCATGGTATCCATCAGCATCCGCCCTGAGCGGCACAGCTATCCGCAGATTGTAGAGAGCGGGCAGTTCGTCATCAACCTGCCCACCGAAGCGCTGCTGCGCGCGGTGGATTGGTGCGGGGTGCGCAGTGGGCGCGACTATGATAAATTTGCCGAGATGGGGCTGCACGCAGAACCCTCTGCGGTATTAGAGGGCTGCCCCATGCTTGCGGAAAGCCCTGTGAATTTAGAATGCAAGGTCACCCAAATCATCCCCCTTGGCACCCATGATTTATTCTTAGCTGAGGTAGTGGCGGTCAACGTAGACGAAAGTTTGCTAGACGAAAGCGGCAAACTCTGCCTAGAACGCGCAAAGCTGATTGCCTTTAGCCACGGCGAATATTTCAGCCTTGGCAAGGTGCTGGGCACCTTTGGGTATAGCGTGCGCAAGAAAAAGAAACCCAGAAAACCAACTGCCAAAAAGGAGAACAGATAATGGACATCAACCGCCGTCATTTTCGGGAAATTTTAACCCTTGCCGGGCTGCTGCTATTTGGCTATTGGGCGCTGCAAAACATTGCGCAGGTCAAGGAATGGCTTGGCTGGATTGCAAACCTGCTGCTGCCCTTTGTGATTGGCGGGGCGCTTGCCTTTGTCTTTCATGTGCCGATGCACAGCATCGAAACGCGTCTGCCCGCTGCTTGGAAAAAAGCGCGACGGGTGCTTGCTTTTATCCTCACGCTCGTGGGCATTTTGGCCGTGCTTGCCATCATGACTGGGCTTGTGGTGCCACAGCTGATTTCCACCGTTATGAAAATCAGTAATGCACTGCCCGGCTTTGGTGCCTCTATCCTTGTGTTTTTGCAGGATATCAGCGTACAATTCCCATTCTTAGAGCCGATGATTTCGGAATGGGCGAGCTTAAACTGGCAAACCATTGCGGAAAATGTCTTTACGCTCATTACCCAATATGGCAGCGCACTGATGGGCGATACCTTCTCAGCGGCAAGCGGGATTTTTGGCGGGATTGTGAACGCAGTGGTGAGCGCTATCTTTTGCATTTATATTTTGTTTGGGCAGGAAACCCTTTCCCGCCAAGGCAGAATGTTACTCTATGCCTTTTTGCCCGAACAAAAGGCAGCCCGCATATTAGAAATTGGCGGGCGAAGCAAACGTATTTTCGCGAGCTTTTTGACGGGGCAGTGCCTTGAAGCCGTGATTTTAGGCTTGATTTTCGCGGTGGTGATGGCAGTGTTGCAGATGCCATACATCCCCTTGATTTCGGTGCTGATTGGGTTCACTGCCCTCATTCCCATGGTGGGTGCTTTCATTGGCTGCGGGGTCGGCGCACTGCTGATTGCGGTGGATGACCCCATCCTTGCGCTCTGGTTCTGCCTGCTCTTTGTTGTCATTCAGCAGCTAGAAGGCAATTTGATTTATCCCCGCGTGGTGGGCAATTCCATCGGGCTGCCCTCGATGTGGGTGCTTGTCGCCATCAGCATTGGTGGCGGAGTTGGCGGTGTGGCAGGGATGCTGATTATGATCCCGCTGACCTCAGTGCTCTATTCTATTTTATGCGAAACGGTATATCAGCGCCTCGAGTTGCGCGGGCTGTTAGCAAAGTTTTCGCCCACCCCCGCACCGATAGATACCCCTGCTGCACAGGCGGAAACGGCTGTGACTGAGGAAAGCGACCAAGCGCCCGCAGAAGAAGCACCAGAAAAAGGAACAAAATAATCCACACACTCACCCTCATGAGGAACCTGCCATGGAACATATTCTTACGGTCGGCAAGGGGCAGCCCTTGCAAACCATCGCCGCCGCGCTCGCAGCCGCCAAAGCCTACGCACCCCTGCCCCAAGGCACTGCGCCCTCTGGCACTGCTGAACCCGTTAAAATCATAGTATCGGGCGGGGAATATCCCATTCTTGCGCCCCTTACCATCACCCAAAGCAACCTAACCCTTTGCGCTGCACAAGGCGAAGCAGTAATTTTAACGGGTAGCCTGCCCCTACATGAGGCGCACTGGCAGCCCACCGCGCAAAACCCCAATATTTATGCCACACCGCTAGAGGCCTGGCTTGCGATTGACGGCTTTTTTGTGGCGGGTGCGCCCCAGATTTTGGCGCGTTTCCCCAATGCCACCGAAGGGGTTCTGCCCCTTGGCGGGGTGGTGGATGCTGCCACCCTAAAAGCACGCGCCGCCCAGTGGCAAACCCCCGAAACAGGCTATCTGCGTGCGCTGCATCACATGGGTTGGGGCGGGAATGATTACCACATCACTGGCAAGGACGCAACCGCCGAAACAGGGCTGCGCCTTTCTTGGGTGGGCGATAACAACCGTGGCGAGGGCTACCAAGCCACAAGCCTGATGGTAGAAGGTATCTTTGAAGAGCTTGACGCACCGGGCGAATGGTTTTACTGTGCGCACAGTGGTATGCTGTATTATTACCCGCCCGCCGAGCTTTGCCTAAATGCCACCGCGGACACCCCCGCCCCCCAGATGGCAGTGGCGCTTTGCGCAGAGCTGCTGCATATCGAAGGCGCAGATGCAGCACACACCGTGCGCAACATCACCTTACAGGGCTTGACCATACAGCACACCAAGCGCAGCCTCTTTCACGCGGCACACAGTGGCAAGGGCTACACCCCGCTATTGCGCGGGGATTGGGCAGTGGTACACACTGGGGCAATCACCCTGAAAAACGCACAGGACTGCGCCGTAAATGACTGTAATTTCTATCACATTGGGGGCAATGCCCTCTTCTTAGATGGGTATAATGCAGGGCACACCATCGCCCGCAACCGCCTATGCCATCTGGGTGCCTCTGGCATACAGGTGGTGGGCAGCCCCTGCGCGGTGGACGATGCCTCCTTTTGGCAGCACGCGCACTACCCCGATTTGCAGGTGCATGCCACCACCGTCAAGCACCCTGCGCAGATTGGTGCGATAACCGAGGATTACCCCCGCGACATCACCATCACTGAAAATTACATCTATGACATTGGACAGTACGAAAAGCAATCCTGCGGGGTGAACCTATCCATCGCAAGCCGCATTCGGGTGCTGCACAACACCATCCACAAAAGCGCCCGCTCTAACATTAATGTGAACGATGGCAGCTTTGGCGGACACGAGATTGCCTACAACGATATCTTTGATGCACAGCGCGAAACCACCGACCACGGACCGTTTAACGCGTGGGGGCGCGACCGTTTTTGGTCTGTGCCACGGTATAATGCAATTGGCGAGGGCGGCGCAGAAATCCGCCACTATCGCCACACCGATGGCAAGGAGTATGACACCGCACTGCTCGATGCCTACCAAACAACCACCATCCACCACAACCGCTTCCACCATGCCAAGGGCGCACCCCATACTTGGGGGATTGACCTTGACGATGGTTCTAGCAATTACGAAATTTATAGCAACCTCTGCCTTGGGCTTGGGATAAAACTGCGCGAGGGCTTTGCCCGCCGCGTGCACCACAATATCATTTTAGAGGGCAAGCTAGAAATCCATGTGCCTTATACACAAGCGCAGGATGAAATCTGGGGCAATTTGATTGTCAACCATCAGCCATGGAACTTTATCGCGGTGGATGCCGCACGCTTTGCCGCCGCAGAATATCAAGTGGATGGCAACTGGTATTATAACTGTGCGCAGCCAATTGTCATGCCCGCATGGTTTGCCAATGCGCAAAGCGCTACGCAGGGCGATGGGCAAGCTAGCACCCTGCCAGACGCGCATGCCCTGTTTGGGGATGACCCACAATTTGCAAACCCCGCTGCGGGGGATTACACCCCCACCAACACCGCCGCCATGCAGGCAGTCGGCTTTGTCCCCTTTGCGATGGAGTTTGGCGCTGCCCTTGCGCGGAAATTGCCCGATGGCACCGCCCCACTGTATGAAATTGCGGCGGGCGGCAGCAAGGCGCAGCCCACCTATCTGTGGCAGCGCGCCACCCTGTGCGACATCGATGACGCAATTATGTCTGCCACTGCAAGCGCGGGGTACGCGGGGTGTTATGTCGTCCATACCCTTGGCAAGGCGGCGGCATTGGGCTTGCGCAGCCATGATGTCATCAAAGAAATCAACGGCGAAGCCTTTGCAGATACCCTCAGCTTTTTAACCAAGATGAATGCCCTAGAGCAAGCGGGCGCCGCCGTTACCCTGACACTGCACCGCGAAGGGGCGGTGCATACCCTTGCGGTCGGGAACGGATAAAAAGCGCAATTTTTCCTCAAAAACAGCACAAAACGGATTGTATTTTTTCGCGATAAAGCGTATAATACAGGCAACACATCGCCATCCCACTGTGATACATAAGGAGGAAAAACATGCAAACTTGGAAATGTTCCATCTGCGGGTATCTTCATCAAGAGGCAAAGGACGGCTTATTTGCCGATTTGCCAAGCGATTGGGTCTGCCCGCTCTGCAAAGCAGAAAAATCCGCTTTTGTCGCCGAAGGCGCCCCTAGCGCGGAAAAATCAGTGGATTACAGCCTGCTGCCCACCGAGGAAAAAGAGCTTTCGCCCCTCGAACTCAGTGCAATTTGCTCGAACCTTGCAAAGGGCTGCGAAAAGCAATATCTTGCCACCGAAGCGGAACTGTTCACACAGCTTGCGAATGGGCTGAAACGCAGTGCCATCGCGCCCTATTGCGCAGAGATGGACGCGCTGCTTGCCTTTGTAGCGCAAGATTTGGCTGAACCATTCCCTTTAATCGAAGCGATTGCAAGCGACAAACAAGACCGCGGCGCCCTGCGTGCTTATACCTGGAGTTTGAAGGTCACCACCCTGTTACAGGGACTACTGACGCGCTATCAGGAAGTAGGCGATGCCATGCTTGAAAACACCGGTGTTTACGTTTGTACCATTTGCGGGTTTATCTACGTAGGCAACGAACTGCCCGACCTTTGCCCTGTTTGCAAGGTGCCCAATTACAAATTTGAAGCAGTGGAGGGGAAATAAAAATGGCTAAATTTTATGCAGTTCGCAACATCAGCATGTGCACCAAAGATTGCCTGTGCCTCTATGTTTGCCCCACTGGCGCTTCTGACACCGAAAACAGCATTATCGACACCAAAAAATGCGTTGGTTGCGGCGCATGTGCCAACGCTTGCCCCTCTAAGGCGATTTCGTTGGTGCCAACCCAATATCCCCCACAGCAAGCACACGATGCCGATGTGGTAAAGGCAATGAAACTGCTGTTCGCAAGCAAAATCACCCAAGAAAACATTGCGCACCACATCCCCAACCGCCTTGCGATGGCGATTGAAAAATCAAACCGCATTATGGCAGAGGATATCATCCGCGAAGCGGGCTATATGCTGCCCCAAAGCGCAAATGCTCGCCTGTTGCTAGAAGATTTACTGGCACAGCACAAGGGCGATGCCAAAGCAATCGAAGCCCTGCTTGCCACCTTGCAGACCAACGAAGCAATGCCAAGCAAAGAAACCGAACAGTGGAAATGCTCCATCTGTGGCTATATCCATGAGGGTGCACTGCCCGAAGGCTTTACCTGCCCCATCTGCAAACAGCCTGCTAGCGTGTTTGTGAAAGTCTAACAATTCCGCACAGCCCCAGTTCACCACAAACATTGCCTTGCTTTGTTTCTCACCACGCATATTAAAAAGCGCGTTTTCCACATTTCAGCCTGAGATTGTGGAAAACGCGCTTTTATTTTTATTTGTTAGGGGATTTTATTGCCCGCCGCAAGGTAAAGGCGATACCACTCTGCCCGCGTGAGGGTAAAACGGGAAGCAGCGGCAAGACTGTGCAAGCGGGCGATATTGGTAGTGCCCGCCACCGTTTGGATGCCCGCCGGGTGGCGGTGCAAAAATGCCACGGCAATGGCGGTTTTATCCACCCCATATTGTTCTGCAAGGTCTGCCATGGCGGCATTCACCTCTGGAAAATCGGGGTGATCAATAAACACACCCTTGAAAAAGCCATACTGAAAGGGCGACCATGCCTGAATGTTGATATCATGCAGGCGGCAATAATCAAGCACCCCGCCATCGCGGTCGGGTGCGCTTTCATCGTATAAATTGGCATGCAGCCCCGCGTTAATCATGGGGGTGTGCATTAGGGAAAGCTGCATTTGATTGACAAGCAGCGGCTGCCGCAGATATTTTTGCAACAGGGCAATCTGCCCACTGGTGTGATTGCTGACCCCGAAATAGCGCACCTTGCCTTGGCTGTGCAGCAAGTCAAAGGCTTCTGCCACTTCTTCTGGCTCCACCAAGATATCGGGGCGGTGCAAGGCAAGCAGGTCAATGCAATCGGTGTGCAGGCGGCGCAGGCTGCCCTCTACCGATTGCAAGATATGCTCCTTAGAAAAATCAAGCATACCAGGGCGCATGCCACACTTGGTTTGCAGCGTCATCTGCCCACGCAAGGAGGGGGTTTCGGCAAGCAGTGCGCCAAATTTTTCCTCACACAAGCCGCCGGCATAGACATCCGCGTGCTCAAAGAAATTGATGCCAAGCGAAAGTGCCTCGCCCACCAAATTGCCGAGTTCTGCGTGGGATAAATCCTTGCTGCGCATCATCCCAAGGGCAACTTGGGAGGCGGGCAATTTGCCGCCTAGGGTAATTGTACGCATGGTACTGTCTTGCATGGTGTTCCCCCTTTGTTTTATCTGATTAGTTTGCTTCGCGGGTATGGCGCGGGGTGTTATGCCTCGGTATCTCCGCCCTCTTCAGTGGTTTCATCGTCTACCGGGTCACCACTCTCTGACGAAACGCTTGGAGCAGCTTATTTTTTCTGCACCGTAAGGGTGATAGCAGTGCCTTTTAGTACCACAGTATTTTCGGTAATGGATTGTTTGATGACTTCGTAGGTATTATCTAGTGCACTTTCACTATCTAGTGCACTTTCACTGATATAGGTGCCGTTTTCGTCTTGATAGGTCAAGGTCACTGCGAAACTTTCTGCCCATTCACGAACATGATCGATACCAGCCGCTTTGCCTACAAAATTTGGCACTGAAATGCTGCTATCCGCCGTCACTGGCACAATCTTAAAGGTCACTACGGTACCCACAGCCACCTCGCTGCCCGCAACCGCGCCTTGCTGCCAAACCTGACCTGCCTTATAGCTGCTATTCTTTTCTTCGATAAAGAATGGAATGAGCCCTAATTCTTCGCAGACTGACGCAACATATTCCTTGGTGATAATACTATTATACGCTTCTCCCGATGCTTGCGCAAGGCTTGGCATGATAACAACCTTGCCTTTTGATACTATTACTTCAATCTCGGTATCAATGCCGATGTTTTGTTTTGCAATTTCCTGTCTTAGGATGGTGCCTTCCGCGGCATTGTTTTCGATATAAATAACGCTGACCGTTAAGGCTGCGCCTTCTTCGTTATAGCCTTCGCACCATTGCTCGAGCGCGGAAACATCCTGCCCTACATACGAATCAATGAAAAGCGTGTTGCCCTTAGAGTATTTCAGCACCACGATATCTTCCTGTGCATAGAGTGTACCTGCTGCGATGGATTGCGAAATCAGCACATCTTTTTCCTTGGCGGAATATTCTTCTTCCACTAGGGTTTGGATGCCTAGCCCACTGGCAGTGGCGGCGGCAAGCTCGCGCGAGAGCGCATAGAAGTTCGGCACCAAAATTTCTTTGCCCTTCGACACCACAATGGTGATGGCATCCCCGGCATAGACACTTTCGCCTGCCTTGATGTCTTGGCGGATAATATTGCCCTCTGACACTGTTTCGCTAAATTCTTCCTCTTGGATAAGCGCGAGTTCTTTTTCAAGGGCAAAGGCTTCTGCCTCGCTGACGCTCATGGTGAGGAAATTGGGCACCTCAACCGCTTCGCCCACTGATTTGCCCTTAGAGAACACCACATAAAATGGGGTATCGCGGCGAATTTCGTCTGTGAGCACGGTATTATCATTGACGGTGAAGGAAATCACCTTGCCGCTTGCAATGGTATCGCTCGTCTGGGTGGTGATGCGCACGGTGCTCATAAAGTTTTCGTCTGCCCATGCTTCTACCTCTGCCATGGTCATGTTCATGATGTCTGGCACAAGCACCATGGTGCTTAAATCAGGGCCTTCTGATACGGTGATGGTTAGAAACTCGCCACCGCCCACACGCTCACCCGCGATGGGGCTTTGGCTGATAACAGTGCCACTGGAAATTTCATCACTGTAAATTTTCTCCACCCGCACATTTACTTTATTTTCGCTCGCCCAAAACTCAGCCTCTGAGGTTGACCAGCCATCCATAGCAGGCAAAGCCTTGCCTCGTCCAAGCAGCAAAATGGCAAGGATGATGGCGAAAATCGCCGCCACCGCAATGCCGATATAAAGCACTGGAATGCCAAGCACTGTTTTTGCCGTTGCACCAGTGCGGGCGGGCGCGACAGAGGCAGAAGCGGCGCGGGCAGGCGGCGCGGAAAAGCCGTTGCTTGCCTCCTGCTCAAAGCGCATACTGGCGGGCGGAGCAGCGGGGATTTCTGCGGCGGTTTCGGCAAAGGTGGTGGGTGCACCTTGTGGCACAGTGCCGTCTAGCGTGGCTGCGGGCGCTGCTTGCTCTGGTGTGGCGGGCGGGGTTTGCTGCGCCATGGTTTCTAAATCATCGCTGCCCTTTGTCTTGTATTTATCAAAAAAATCATTTGCCATATTTATTGTTCCTTTTCTAAAACGCACCATAGGGAACAGCCGATTTTTGGCTGTTCCCTAGTGGGCAAGTTACTTTTAGTTCGTAATATCCTTCTTTTGGAATACCACTGCGGCAATTGCCATCAGTAGCACCGAGTAAAGGGCAAGCATTGCTGCGCCAAGGGGCAAGCTGAGTGGCACACCCTTTTCAATCATCTGATTGAGTGCGTTCCAACTATTGCCAAAGAAATCAGACATGATTAAGTAAGGCATTGGGGTGTACGCAAGCAGGGTGACTGGGGGCTGGCTCGATAGATATGCCATGGCGATGGTAGAACCAAGCAAGGCAAGGGTGGGCAGGATAATCGAAACTGCCATGTTCTTGATGATGGTAGACATCGCAAAGCTAAAGCTATAAATAAAGACGAAGCCCATGGATACCGCGAACAAATCGCCTAGCCATGCAAGACCAAACAGTACCGTCGCGTTGGCGGTGTAATTGGGTAGCATATAATCGGCAAAGCCGTTCACCACACCCTTGACCACAAAGTTGACAAGGAAGGACGATAGATACAGCGCATACACAAGCACAAGCCCTGCGGCATAGCGAGTGAACAGCACCACCATACGGGTGCGGGGGCGAATCATCAGTAGGCGCACCGTGCCACTTTGGAATTCATTTGCAATGCACCAACCACCAAGCAATGCACCAAAGACAACCACAAGCATAGAGAGCGAGAAGGTGTTATAAAGCTGCTGACGCGCACCATTTGGCACAAATTGCATGTCTGGTTTGCCGCTGTCAAGGCTGCTTTGGGCAACAAAGAGGTCTTTTTCTGCCTGTTTGCGGTTGTTTTCAATGGTTTCTAAGTAATTTTTATAGCTGCCATATCGCTCTTGCGTCCATTGGTCGTCGTTATATTCTTCCTCTGTCATTTTATAGAGGGTCGCGTATTCGATGCTCGATTTGCTGCTCGATATGGTGCTAATTGCCTGATCCTCCCAGCTGCCATCGTTCGGGATGATGTTCTGCTCAAGGCGATATTCAAGCTCAGGGATATCGGTTTCGGTGATGGTTTTGTTATAGACCAGTAGTCGCTCAATTTCCTCGGAGGAATATTCTTCTTGGTCAGGGTTTGCAATGATATCTGCCTCTAGTGTTTCGATACGGGCAAGATTATCTTCAATGGATTTGTTATAAATGCGCATCTGCATATCGACATAAACGCTGAAATCGTTGGTTTTCATGAGGGTATCAAACTCGTCTAGGTTTTGCTGCGCGGTGGCAATATATTCCTGTGCGTCCTCGTTTTCCATCTCTAATAGGCTGGTCACATCGGTGGAACCCCAACTGATTTGGTCAACTGCCTCTTGCAGGGCGGCGGGGGAAGGGTCCATCACGTTTAGCACATAGATATCGGTCACGTTTTGGCGCATGGTATACATAAAGTTCATGCGGTAGTCGCTGTTATAATCTTCATCGCGTGGGGTGAGCAGTGGTGCATACTCGACATAGAAATCAAGCATGAGATCGCTCAGCTCAAGCGCATATTCATACGCGCCTTCGTTTGAGAACCACTGCTCCATATATTCTTGCTGCTCGACAAGGTTGAGAATATCCCAGTAAAAATCATTGTCTGGGTCAATGGTGACACCGTTAACGATTAAATCCTCGTTGCCATAGTTGCCATAGTAATAGCTGTTGCTATTTTCTTGTAGTTTATCAATGACAAGCCCCAGCAATGGGGTGCCAATGGTGATGGCAAAGAATGCCAAGACAATTGAAATTAAGATAAATTTAGAGCGAAGCATGTTTTTTGCTTCGGCAAAAATCTGTTTGAAAATGTTCATGTGTTGCACCCCTTTCTTATATAATCTGTGTTTTAGAGCCAGTGGTCATGGTGATGAAATCTTGCTCTAGCGAACGCTGTGCGCGGTTGACGGCATAGAGCTTGACCCCCATGTGGACTAGCTCTGCAATGATATGCGGCATTTGGTCATGCGCCATCACCAGATTAACCCCATCGGGCAAGAGATCGGTATTTGCCTGCAACGATTTAAAATGCTCGTGCACCTTTTCGTTTTGGTCGGTGATAAAGGTGTACTGATAAATCTCAGTGTCATCCTCTTTTTCTTGCATGCTCTTTTCGCCAATCAATTTGCCGTTATCAATGACATAAACGCGGTCACACATCAGCTCCATCTCAGAAAGCAGATGGCTTGAAATCAGCACCCCTGTGCCGGCACTGCGGGCAAGGTTTTTGAGTAGCTCGCGCAGCTCCTTAATGCCAATGGGGTCAAGCCCGTTTGTGGGTTCGTCCAAAATCAGCAGCGGGGGCATATGTAAAATAGACTGTGCTAAGCCAACGCGCTGACGCATGCCGAGAGAATAGGTCTTGACCTTATCATCAATGCGGTCTTTCATCTTGACCAGTTCAATGACCGACTCAATATTTTCGACTGCCTCTTTGCCATAGAACTGCCCGAAATAGGCAAGGTTCTGCCGACCTGTCAGCCCTTTGTATAAATCAGGGTTTTCGACAATCGCGCCGACGTTTTGCATGGCGGCTTGATAATCGGTCTTGACATTATGCCCGCAAACGGTAATATCGCCATCGCTTATGCTAAACAGCCCCATAATCATTTTGATGGTGGTGGTTTTGCCCGCGCCATTGGGCCCTAAAAAACCAACGATTTCGCCGCTGTTGATGGTCATGCTGATATCATCAACCACTGTTTTTTTCTTGATGCGTTTGGTAACATGTTCTAATTTTAAAAGCTCCATAGGGTTCCTCCAAGCTGTATTAATACGGTTAGTACAGTAAATATACACCAAATTTCTTCTCTCGTCAAGAGTTTATGAAGAAATAATCAAATATTCATCATAACTCTATATGAGGGATACGCGCTAGCCCTTGCAATTATTGCAAGGTTTTTCCTTTTGCTGCAAAAAAATTACGCAGCAAAAGAAAATCTCAGATCATACGTTTTGTTAGTACATCACAATTTTATCATCTACAAGCAAACATTACAATTGCTATGCTTGGTATTATATAGTGAAAGATTGTGCAGTTTGGAAAGAATAGCCCCGTGGATAATCGTACTTTTGGTAGAAGCACCAGACTTTATCACTTTTGTTGACGAAAGTGCACAAAAGTGGTATGATACTTTTATGTTAAACGTATAAACCACAGACCTGTTGCGGCGCGAAAACACCCTTTTCTGGTTTTGTGGCAAGGCGAAACAGATTGTAAAGCAATTGGCAAAGGCGCCATGTGCTCTGGATACCAGAGCGCATGGCGCCTTTTTTTAAATTGCGATGACCACGAAAGGATGAGAAAGTTATGAAATTGAAAAAAGTATTGGCACTTGCCCTGGCAGGCATGATGTGCCTCAGCCTTGCAGGGCTGACCGGTTGCAGCAGCAAAGAGGACGACACCAAGGTATTACGCGTGGCAATGGAATGTGCCTATGCACCCTTTAACTGGACGCAGTCGGATGACTCTAACGGCGCAGTGCCCATCTCTGGCTCTAGCGATTACGCATACGGCTATGACGTAATGATGGCAATTGAGCTAGCAGAGCAGATGGGCTACGAACTGGAAATCGTAAAAATGGATTGGGATGCGCTCATCCCCGCACTGCAATCGGGCAGCGTTGATGTTGTTATCGCAGGTCAGTGCATTACCACTGACCGCGCTGCACAGGTTGATTTCTCTGATCCATATTACTATGCACAGATTGTAGCCCTTGTCAAAGAAGGCAGCGGCTATGAAACCGCTACTGGTATCAGCGATTTGGCAGGTGCCGTTGCAACTAGCCAGCTTGGCACCGTATGGTATGACACCATCCTGCCACAGGTAGAGGACATTGACCTGTTGCCTGCACAGGAATCTGTTCCCGCTATGCTTGTTGCACTAGACTCTGGCGCAGTAGAGCTTGTTGTAACCGATCAACCCACCGCCCTTGCTGCTTGCGCGGCTTACCCCGACATGGTAATGCTAGACTTCAGCGATAGCGATGACGGCTTTGTGGTATCGGATGAGGACGTTGTCATGGGTATCTCGGTACAGCAGGGCAACGATGCACTGATTGCCGAAATCAACGAAATGCTTTCGCAGTACACCGCGGATGACTATGCTGATATGATGGCACAGGCGATTGAAGTACAGCCACTCAACCAGTAATTCCCCGCTAGGGGCAGATACCTTTCCCCTGCCCCGGCACAAGTCAATTGCACAATGACGCAAGACCAAAGAGCGCTCTGCTTTATGCGGGGTCGCTCTTTCGTCTTACCTTGCAGTAAATAGCGCAGCGCTATCTTTCCCGCTTTGCTTTCATCATCACTGATCTGAAGATAGGAACACATCAGAAAAAGGAGCCATCTCCATGGAAAACATCATCAAATTTATCTCTGATTGCGGCACCGTCCTTTCCCGCTATGGCGGTTCTTACCTAGAAGGTGTGTGGCGCACCGTTATCCTTGCGGTTGTCTGCACGGCAGTCGCCTGCCTGATTGGCTTTGCCGTAGGGCTGATACGCTCTATCCCACTCGAAAAAGATGACCCATTGCCAAAGCGGATATTTCTCAACTTCATCCGCGCGCTTTTGACGGTATACGTTGAGGTATTCCGCGGCACCCCACTGATGTTACAGGCGATGTTTATCTTTTACGGGCTTGCCTACATTGGCATTCACCCCAACACCTTTGTGGCGGGTATTTTCATCCTTTCGATTAACACCGGCGCTTATATGGCAGAAACAGTGCGTGGCGGCATTCAGGCAGTTGACCCCGGGCAGCTTGAAGGCGCAAAGGCAATTGGGATGACCCACATGCAGTCCATGCTTTACATTGTAATGCCCCAAACCTTGCGCAACCTTGTGCCACAGATTGGCAACTATTTTATCATCAACCTAAAAGATTCCTCTTTGCTTTCGGTCATCAGCGTGACGGAGCTATTCTTCTCGTTCAAATCGGCAGCGGCAGCGCTGTATCTATACTTCCCCGCTGCCTTTATCGCGATGGTGCTTTACCTAACCATGACCTTGATTTCCGCAAAGCTATTGCGGCTGTGGGAGAAAAAACTAGCAGGGTCAGCCACCTACGAACTCACCCATGACCCATTAGAATTAATGTAAAGAAAGAGAGGTATGCATCATGACCAGACAAGAAAAAGACACGGCAGAACGCCCCATTTTCCAAATCAAGCACCTCTCGAAATCGTTTGGCAACAACGAGGTATTGCAGGACATTGATTTTAGCGTATATAGCGGGGATGTTATCTCGATTATCGGGGCTTCTGGGTCAGGTAAATCCACCCTGTTGCGCTGCATTAACCTGTTAGAAACCCCAAGCAGCGGCGAGATTTGCTATCACGAGAAAAATATTTTAGAGCGGCAAACAAACCTGCCCGCCTACCGCGCAAAGGTGGGGATGGTGTTCCAAAACTTTAACCTGTTTTCTAACTTGACTGTCTTGAAAAACTGCGTGATTGGGCAGTGCAAGGTGCTTGGGCGCACCCAAAAGCAGGCAGAAGCCACCGCCATGCACTACCTAAAAAAGGTAGGGATGGCACCCTATATCAACGCATTGCCACGGCAGCTTTCGGGCGGACAAAAGCAGCGTGTTGCCATTGCACGCGCCCTTGCGATGGAACCAGAGGTACTGCTGTTTGATGAACCCACCAGTGCGCTTGACCCTGAGATGGTGGGCGAAGTGCTAGAGGTTATGCGCACCCTTGCCAAGGACGGCATGACCATGATTGTGGTAACGCACGAAATGGCATTTGCACGCGATGTCAGCAGCCATGTGGTCTTTATGGCGGATGGTGTCATCTGTGAGGAAAATGCCCCCGCTGAAATCTTTGGCAACCCACAAAACGAACGCACCCAGAGTTTCCTTGCTCGCTTTATGGCGCAATAAGCAATTCTAACAGACAAAGATTTTTTAAAAGTGCAGTGCTTTTTTATTTGAAATCCGTTTTCCGCTAGAAAAACACCGCAACTTTTCACTTTTCACTGCGATTGGCTGTTGCAATCGCCTAAACCCCAAAAAACAAAGGAGCCCCGATGTCTTTCACCTTACCCCAATACCACCACCCTGATTTTACCGCGCCAATGTTTATCAATGCGCCCGATGTGCAGATTGCCACCGCGATGCAGGATGGGGTATTTCCCGACCATTACCACAGCACCTCGATGTACCCAGAATATTTTAAGATTGATGGTATCTGGACACTCGCGGAAGAATCGCGGATGGATTCTGGTGTGATTTTGCGCCCAGATGGACGGCTAGACGTGGTAGAAATGCGCAACGTAAAGCAGGGCGATTTGGTCATTTTAGGGCGAACAGAGCACGCAGAGGGTGGCATTTACATGCACTGCCACGGCTTTACCGCACCCACTGAAGATGGCGATGCGCCAGACGACCAATTTGTCTTTCGGCAGGGGCGCAGCCGCGAAACCTCCTACACCCGCGATTATGACCAGCTGATTTCGCTGTTGCAATACGAAAAAGCGCACGGCGGGAATATTCTATGGGTAATGGGACCTGCCTTTTCGTTTGACGCAGACGCGCGCCATGCCATGCAGATGATGATTGAACACGGCTATGCCGATGGGCTGCTTGCGGGCAATGCCCTTGCGACCCACGATTTAGAGGGCGCGCAC
>JAWXUQ010000123.1:0-4147 GCA_044426225.1 Faecalibacterium sp.
CCGCCGTGTACCGAACGGTACGCACGGTGGTGTGAGAGGTCGGCTATTTCATTAAGAGATAGCCTCCTACTCGATTGGTGGAGGGATTACAGGTGCAATACACGGTCTTGGATTTCTTGTGTACGACCTTGGTTCCAGAATTGTGTGCCGATATAGCCACAGGTGCGGCGGGCAACATTTAGCTTGTTTTGGTCACGGTTGCCGCAGTTGGGGCATTCCCAAATCAGCTTGCTGTCATCTTCTTTAATTTTGATTTCGCCATCAAAGCCGCAGCACTGGCAGTAATCAGATTTTGTGTTCAGCTCAGCATACATGATGTTTTCATAAATAAACTGCAACACACCCATAACGGCATCAAGGTTATCTTGCATATTAGGCACTTCGACATAGCTAATTGCGCCACCGGGGGATAGACGTTGGAAATTGCTTTCGAATTTCAGCTTGGTAAACGCATCAATTTGCTCGCTCACGTGTACATGGTAGCTGTTGGTGATATAGTTTTTGTCATTGATACCAGGGATAATGCCGAAGCGGTTTTGTAGGCTCTTAGAGAATTTAAAGGTGGTGGATTCTAGTGGGGTGCCATAGATGGAATAGTCAATGTTTTCGGCGGCTTTCCACTCTTTGCATTTGTCATTCATTTTTTGCATCACGGCAAGAGCAAAGGGCTTTGCGATATCATCTGTGTGGCTCTTGCCGGTCATGTATTTGACGCATTCATATAACCCTGCATAGCCAAGGCTGATGGTAGAATAGCCACCATATAATAGCTTGTCAATGGTTTCGCCCTTCTTTAAGCGGGCGAGAGCGCCGTGTTGCCATAGGATAGGCGCAACGTCACTCTGGGTGCCTTTTAGGCGGTTGTGACGCGCTTGTAGCCCGCGATGGCAAAGCTCTAGGCGCTCTTCAAAGATTTCCCAGAATTTCTCCACGTCGCCGCCAGAGGAAAGTGCGACATCGGGCAGGTTGATGGTAACAACACCTTGGTTAAAGCGCCCATAATATTTTGCTTTTTTGGTGATGGGGTCAACATAAGGGGTTAGGAAGCTACGGCAACCCATACAGGTATAGCAGTGCCCGTCGCCGTTTGCATCGACTTTAAATTCTAGCATTTTCTTTTCTGAGATATAGTCGGGCACAAGGCGCTTTGCGGTGCATTTTGCTGAAAGCTCGGTCAGGTAGTAATAAGGTGCATCTGGGGTAATGTTTTCTTCTTCTAATACATAAATTAGTTTTGGGAAGGCGGGGGTTACCCAAACACCGTCCTCATTCTTTACCCCTTGGTAACGTTGGCGAATGGTTTCTTCAATGATGATGGCAAGGTCTTTTTTCTCTTGTTCGTTTTTCGCTTCGCCAAGATACATAAATACAGTAATGAAAGGTGCCTGCCCGTTGGTTGTCATCAAGGTAACTACTTGATATTGGATGGTCTGCACACCGCGGTTGATTTCTTTGCGTAGGCGGCCTTCTACAATCGCCTGCTTGCGTTCTGCGGCTACATCTAGGCCATAGAGTTCGGTTTCTACCTCAGCGGCGATTTTCTTGCGGCTTACGTCCACAAAGGGGGCAAGATGGGTCAGGCTGATGCTCTGCCCGCCGTATTGGTTCGAGGCAACCTGTGCGATAATCTGGGTAGCAATGTTACATGCCGTTGAGAAGCTATGTGGCTTTTCAATATGTGTGCCTGAGATAACAGTACCTTTTTGGAGCATGTCCTCTAGGTTTACAAGGTCACAGTTATGCATGTGCTGCGCAAAGTAATCGGCATCGTGGAAATGCAAGATACCCTGTTTGTGCGCTTCTACAATTTCAGAGGGTAACAAAATGCGGTCAGCAAGGTCTTTGGAAACTTCACCCGCCATATAATCGCGCTGTACGCTATTTACAGTAGGGTTTTTGTTTGAGTTTTCTTGCTTTACATCTTCGTTGTTGCATTCAATCAAGCTGAGAATGCGTTCGTCTGTGGTGTTGTTCTGACGCTTTAGATTTTGGATATAGCGATAGGTGATGTAGCAACGTGCCACTTCAAAGGCGCGTTCCTCCATAATTTGCACTTCTACCATATCTTGTACTTCTTCCACGCTCACCGCGCGTTTCATGTTTTCGCAGGTGTTTGTAACACGGTTTGAAATCGCGGTAATCTGCTCATGTGAAAGACGGTTCTCAGGCTGCACAATGTTGTTTGCCTTGGTGACCGCAATCATGATTTTGGTAATGTCAAATATAACCTCAGTGCCATTGCGTTTGATGATTTTCATAGATTCCTTCTCCTTTTAAAAGCGATTGTGGTGGTTTGGATTATGTTCATAATAGCGCTGCCGCAAGAACTATTACTAATTGTTGTAAAATCAATGATAATACATATCTAGGGAGAAGTCAAGAGGCAAAGCACTATATCTTGTGGTTCTTTTTTCAATTTGGGGAAATGCACAAAAAAGCGCGCTTAAATTTTTTTGCTTTTCTTATTGTGCCTTTTTAGTGCATTGCGAAAGGAGTTGCTTTGAGAGAATAAAAAGAAAAAACGTGTAAAACATAGGATTTTTTGTGAAATTTTCAAAGAAATTGCATTCTAACAAAGAAAGAAAAGGCTGGAGTTCATTCGTGAGAGTAGCATGGCAATTCCCTGTAAAAGAGGAGGAGTTAGAGAAAAGCGCCTTATAACGAAAAAGACCGAACCACTATATCTAGTGGTTCGGTCTGGAAGTATAGGATAAAAATGGGACGAGTCGGTGTGTATTGCACAACATCTAGTAATGCGCACCTTTTAGGATGTAGTTTCGCTGTTTGCGCTCCAGTAATAGGCGGTTTGCGTCGTATCAGTGGAAACGGTAAAGGTTCGTGTGTAGCAAAGGATACTGCCGTCATCGTTCTTTGCGAGCACAGAGAAGGCATAGTCCCCAATTGCAAGCTGTCCAAACAGAATGTCGGAATTCAAAGAGCGGAATGACCATTCAGTTGCAGGCTCTTCTAATGTATCGGTTGCACTTTGGATTACGTTGCCTTCGCTATCCAAAATTTTAATGGTCACTTCCGTCAGCGGGGCGGTTTCTGGTGCTTTTAAAATACCACCAAGATTGAATTTAGTGCCAACATATAAGTTTTCGGGTACAAACATTCCATAAAAGGAGGTGGAGGTGACCTCTGCTGTGTCGAGTTGCTCATTTGCGTCAGAGGCAATATACCAATAGCAGGTTACACCGGACATCGCAATGGTGCAATAGCTAAAGGGTGTGCGCCCGTAGCTTGCGCCGGGGGCGGGGTCAGCACAATAAAATACACCGTCCGTGTAATCAGTCAAAAGCACTGCGTGGGGGTTGTTGCGGTTGTAGACCACAATGCCCTCGGGATGCTCTTCAAGCAGCGCGATTAGTTCTTCTGTGTTGCCAGCACTCGAAAGGGTGCCGTATTGCACGTTCATACCATTATATGTAAAGTTCCAAGAAAGCCCGTTTGACCAAGCCTTGGTACGCACGGAACTTTCTGTAACGCTTGTCCAGTCCTCATCGCCGTCTAGGTATGCGCGGCGTCGTAGCATCATGGTGGCGCTAGAAAGTGTGCAGGTGTTGCTAGCGTTTTGTTTTAAGTAGAAGGTTCCGTCTAGCATTAAATCATCAGCGAATGCAGTGCCAGCGCAAATAAAGACAAATGCAAGGGCAAACATTGCGGTAATTATCTTTTTAAACATGAAAAAAGCCTCTTTCCTTTGTAATGTTTTTGCAATATTAAAATAAAAACACTGCGCTTAGTCTACCACAAAAAACAGAAAAAGGAAAGAGAAAAAGCGAGAAATCTTTGTATTTTGCTGATTTTTGGGCAGGAAAGTATTGGTATTTCGTTGGTTTTGAAGTTCCCTTACATTATATATAAGAGAGAACGATGTAAAAAGCGCTTTTGGATAGGGTGAATATGCGGCATATACACAGGGGGAAATAGTTGTTTTAAAATAACTTGAAAATAATTTGAAAAAAGTGTTGACAGGGGTGCTAGTTTATGATATTATTACTAAGCTGCTTCTGAGGCAAGCGTCACAGAGACAGCACACAGGACCTTGAAAATTGAACAATATCGAAAGCTTGTAAAGAAACCTTATCGTGATTAATTCACGACAATTTAAGTCTGTTTTAGCAGACTATAAACAATTCTAAAA
>JAWXUQ010000124.1:0-4147 GCA_044426225.1 Faecalibacterium sp.
ATCAAGCAAAGGTGAGAGAGCGAGTCACTCGACTGCACCCTCAAAGGTCAAAACCACATCTAAAAATCGGGTCAAAATAGGGTAGTAGTCACATCCCGAAAATTAGTGGTCAAATAGTAGTCATTTTCCGTTTTTGCGATTGCGCCAACACCCAAAAAACCAAGGTGTTTCCACGCTTTTCTGCATATCACAAAAACCACAAAGCAGAACAGTCGGAGTCTAACGCGCTATCCAGCTGCGCTACAACCGCACAATATTATGGCATACAAACCATAACGTCTCTATATTATATCATGTTTTTACAAAAATGCAAAGGGGCGCGTTAGCGCCACCGCACACTGCACAGCACCACCACGCAGGACGCAGCGATACACCATGTATCTCAAAACCTCGCGTCCACTACGCGTTACACCTAGCGCGCACTCCGCGCCATCAAGCGCTATGCCATCGCACAATCCCGCGCCCTCATTCACCTTTCGGTTTCTCCCATTGCAAAATCGTGGGAATGTGCTCAATGATATAGCCTTGCAATGTTGGCGCGTAAAAATTCACCTGATAGGCTTGGTCTGCGTTTTTGTATTTGCGCGTTTTCTGGGTGATGCCTAGCGCCGTGCCTTGCGCGGTGGGTTGCTTGGTGGTGCCCTCACCGTGGGGGACAACCTCTAAAAATCCTTCGGATACCAACCAGTTGCCCACTTTTACCGCCGAAACGGTGCTGCATGCAACTGTGGTCAGCACTTCGTTGATCAGTTTGGTTAGGTCGCTGATGGGGATTGGTTTTTCTGCGGGGGTAATTCGTGCAAGTACCGCCGCGCTTGGCAGCACGGGTGTTTTGCCGCGTTTTGCGGTCGGCTTGCCAATCGAGGCGATCGCCTCTAGGGTGCTAGGCGGCAGTTCATGGGCGGCGCAATAATCGGTGATGACGGTTAAAACGGCGGCGCCATATCGTGCGCGCTTGGCTTCGCCGATGCCGCTCACCTGCAATAATTCCGCTGCGTTTTGTGGGCGATATTCGCATAAATCGCGCAGGATTTTGTCTGAAAAAATCACGAATGCAGGCACGTCTTGCGCGCGGGCAAGGTCTGCGCGTACCTCTCGTAGGGCATCGTATAGCGGCAAAAGCACCTCAGACAATTGTGCTTCCTTGCTGTTTTTGGCGCGGGTGGTACGCTCTTCCTTGCGTATGCGCATGGCCAACGTTTCCTGCCCGCGTAGCAAGGCATTCGCTTTGGCGGTGCGCTGCAAAAGTGGGTATTCGCCCTCGCTTTGTTTTAGATAACCAAGATAAAGTAGATGGTCGATGATTTGCCGCAGCATATAGGCGGGCTTGTCGCAAATGCCATAGGTCGAAAGTTGGTCTAGTGCAAAGCGTTGAATGCGATCGTTGCTTGTGCCGCGCAGGATATCTACAATCATCCCCGCGCCAAATCGTTCGCCCGCACGCGCCACGCAAGAGATGATTTTTTGCGCGTCAATGGTGATGTCGATTTCTTCAAAATTGGTGTCGCAATTGCCGCAATGCCCACAGGAAAGCGGGGGCGTTTCGCCGAAATATTTCAGAATATATCCGCGCAGGCAATCGGTGGTGGTGCAATAAAAGGTCATGAGGGATAGCCGCGCTAGTTCGCGTTCGATTTGTTCCTCGCTCGCGCCCTCGGAAAATCGGATGAGTCGCTGATTGGTCATGACGTCCTGCCCGCTATAAAACAGTACGCAGTCGGCGGGGGAACCGTCTCGCCCGGCGCGCCCTGCCTCTTGGTAATAGCTTTCCACGTCTTTGGGCATGTTATAGTGCACTACAAACGAGATGTTGGATTTGTCAATTCCCATCCCAAAGGCATTGGTTGCAACCATGATTTTGGTGCGGTCAAATAGGAATTCGGTCTGTGCGTGGCTGCGTTCTGCGGCGGGCAGTCCGGCATGGTAGCGCGCGGCAGAAAAGCCCGCGTCTTGTAATTCATCGCAGACTTTCTCAACGGCTTTGCGGGTGCTACAATAGACAATTCCGCTTTGGTCGGTACGTTTGGATAACAGCCGCAGAAGCGCGCCGCTTTTGTGTTTGGGAGTTTCCACGCTAAAGTATAGGTTTTCGCGGTCAAATCCGGTCACAAAAGTGGCGGGATTTTGCAGACAGAGCAGTGCGGTGATGTCCTCTTTTACGCGCCCGGTTGCGGTCGCAGTAAAGGCGGCAACAATGGGACGGCGGGACAGCGTTTCTAAAAAGGTGGCGATGTCTAGGTAATTGGGGCGGAAATTCTGCCCCCACTGCGAAACGCAATGTGCCTCGTCCACGGTCAGCATGGCGAGGTCTGCGTGCTGCGCGAACTCCAAAAAGGCAGGGGTCAACAGCCGCTCGGGTGCGACATATAGCAACTTATATTGCCCCGCAGCTGCCGCGCGTAGGGTTTCGTATTGTTCGGCGGGTGAAAGGCTTGAGTTCAAATAAGCGCTCGAAATGCCAAGCTGCCGCAGGGTCACAACCTGGTCTTGCATGAGGGAAATCAGGGGCGAAACCACGATGCTAATCCCCTCTAGCATAAGCGCGGGAATTTGATAGCAGATGGATTTGCCGGCGCCGGTCGGCATAATGCCCAACACGTCTTGGCGAGATAAAATGGCATCGATTAAATCGGCTTGTCCTTTGCGAAAGGTGGTGTAGCCAAAATATCGTTGTAGGTAATCGGTTGCGTGCATCGAGGCTCCTTTGTGTACGGTGTGGTTGGTTGCAAAATGTAGAGAATACAGTGCTGTGCCGTGCGATGATAAAGGAAACTGTGGAACCAACTGACAAGGACAGCATAGAATGAAATAGTAAGGGTTACTTCTGGTTTTTTTGCCAGATGAGATGCAATCCGTCTGAAATCAAGCTCTCGCGATAGCGCAGCGGGGTGGTGCAGGCGGTGCGGATGCAGGTGGGCAGGGTGCCCGTGATATAAAATGCGGTGTCTGCACCGAGTTCGGCGCAAAAGCGTGCGGCCATCCCGTCTAGCAAACTAGCGGTGCCTAAAATTACACCGCTTTGTAATGAGGCGATGGAATTCGTCCCGAGCAGTGTGGGTACAGGTGCGCCGTGCAAATCAATCTGGGGCAGTTGGGCGGTGTTTTTCACAAGGCTTGCAAGAGATAGCTGTGGTCCTGGTAAAATGGAACCGCCGATTAGCTCGTTGTTGCGGTTGACGGCGATCATGCTGATGGCGGTGTCTGCGTTAATGATGACGAGGGGCGCGCTGCCTTCTGCGAGTGCGGCAACAGCGGCACAGAGCAATTCAGCGCCCAGTTGGGTCGGGTTATCGAGCCGAAGTTTCAGACCGCTTTTCAACCCAGGTCCCACGATTAGGGTCTTTGTGGTGCAAAGCAAATCGATTGCTTCGCGCAGGCGGGTTGTCAAAGTTGGCACGACGCTGCCGATGATGGCGCCCTCAATCGTGGCTGCTCTTACATTATATAAGGCGAGAATTTGAGTAATGCGCACAGCGTACTCGCTTGCGGTGCAGCGTGGGTCAGCATATAGCTTTGCCGAAAACTGCTGCGCGCCCTCATGATAGCCGCTGAGTGAGATGTTGGTGTTGCCAATATTAATTGTTAAAATCATAACCTGCCTACCTTTCGTTTCTTTCCTTTCTATTGTACGCGAAGTATTGGGGAACTGCAAGCTGTTTTGCGCAGGTTTGCAATCTTTTTGCTTGGAATAATCACGTTGTTTCGTCACAAGAAATCGCACGGGAAAAAGATGTAAAAAAACTTGACGAAAAGTGTTGACATGGCGCGCGTGGCATGGTATTATATGTGAGTTCCCTTCGGGGCGGGTCGCTAAGAACCGCCGCTAGGGACTGCCAAGAACGGTTTGAAAATTGAAGAGTTAGAGGTACATTTCCTAGTAGACAAACGCGGCAATCGCTGCGGTTCAATCGTTTTGAAATGAAAAACTTCTAAAAAATAAATTTGAAAAAACGCTTGACAGTATCACTTAAATGTGATATCATTAATAAGCTGCTTCTGAGGCAAGCGTCACAGAGACAGCACACGGGACCTTGAAAATTGAACAATATCGAAAGCTTGTAAAGAAACCTTATCGTGATTAATTCACGACAATTTAAGTCTGTTTTAGCAGACTATAAACAATTCTAAAAACAAGTAATTTGTAAAG
>JAWXUQ010000125.1:0-4114 GCA_044426225.1 Faecalibacterium sp.
GGTGGTTTCTTCAAAACCAAAGTGCCCTTCTTTGGTGAAAGAAGCGCAAAGCTCCTCTACATTATAGCCTCGATAAAACAGTGAGCCGGCGCAGGGGGTCATCACACCATCCACTAATTCACGCGAGTGGATTTCGCTGATTTCGGTCAACCCAGTTAAAACACCGTTGCCCTTTAAATCGCGCAAACCGCGGTTTACCTCATAGCGCACATAATCGGCGGGGTCAATACTACTATTTTTTTTGCAAAGCTCTGTCAACACCTCAAGTTCGGGCGTGATACTTGTAAAATCATGCATAGAATAAACCTCCTGTTTCTTACGATATTGTTCCCACGATACTGGATACTACCCCAGTTTCCATTATAAAATTATTGTTTATTACAGTATAACAGAAAAGTGCGCCGAAAAAATAGCATAAAATGTAAATTTTTTGAGCAATCTAAAAAGTTTAGTTTTTTTATAACATTTTTTGAAAAAACAGTTGATTTTTCCGTTTTCATCTGATATAATAATCAAGCGTTCCAAACAGCGCACAATAAAATATGGGCATGTTCCCGAGTGGCCAATGGGGTCAGACTGTAAATCTGCTGCGTAAGCTTCGGTGGTTCGAATCCACCCGTGCCCACCAAAAAAGAGACTAGAACTAACGGTTCTAGTCTTTTTTTGTTAAGATGGGCACGGGCGGATTCGAAAGGCGCTCCGATAAAGGCGCCAGTGGCGCGTTTATCCCGCCGTGGCTTTTGCGCACAAAAGCGATACCCGTTGCCCGATTGGTAGTGCCAAAGGAAGCGGGCGCAAACCTGAATGTTAAACAGGGCACGGGTGGATTCGAAAAAAGCCAGACGGTGTCTGGCAAATTGAACTTGCCCAGTGAATGGGATAAGAGTTGTACGTAATACATAATTTCAAGAACACGGAGACTATCATGATAACCTTCAAAAAAATCGACAAAGAAAATTACATGGAATGTATCTCGTTAAAAGTAAAAGCAACGCAGCGCGACTTCGTAGCCGACAATGCACAGTCGCTATTAGATGCCCATTACCTAGAAGGATTAGAAACTTTAGGTGTTTATCATGACGATACAATGGTAGGCTTTCTTTTATATGACTATGATACAGAACTAGGGGGTTGGTCGCTCAGCCGTTTTATGATAGGGGCGCAGTATCAAGGCAAGGGCTTTGGCAGCGCGGCGCTGAAATCCTTTTTGCAATTTTTCGCAAGCAATATCGGAACAAACGCTCTCATTGCTTGCGTGAATATAGAGAACAAAACCACCCTTGCACTATTCCAGAAATTCGGCTTTGCGTTTGTAGAAGAAATAGAATACACACACTTGAACAAAACATACCGTGAAATGAAACTAGTCAAGCGTGATTGGGCTTGATATTAATTTTCCTTGTTTAATTTTATTCCTTCAAACTTGGTTTGAGCAGTTCAAACTGGTTCTTATGGTATCTGATCAACCCTTTCTTTTTCATTTTCGAAAGTTCTGCACACATGGCGCTGCGCTCCACACAGATGAAATTTGCCATTTCTTCGCGGTTCAGTGAAAGGGTAATTTGCGTTTGTCCGTTGCCGGCATATAGCAAAAAAGCCATGATTTTTGCTTGGGTGGTGCGTTTAGATAAAATTTCAAGCCGCTTGTTTAAGAAAAGGCATTTGCGCGCAATCAGTTTGAGCAGGTTTTCGCTGAGCTTTGCATGAAAGACACAGGCCTTGCTGCATGTTGTAATCACTTTTTTATAATCTAAAAACAAAATGTTACAGTCCTCTTTTGCAATCACTATTACAGGGCTGTGGGAAATATCTGCGCAGGCAAATACCTCGCCAAAGGTATCGCCTGTCGCAATTTCAGCAAGGACGGTTTCGTTGGCATAGAGGTCTTGCTGCACAATCTTAACCGCGCCAGAAAGCACAAGCCCGACATGGTTTACCCTATCGCCTGCCAAAAGGATGATTTCTTTTTTTTGGTATTCTTTGCGAAACGCGCCCAGACAATGTAGCATGGCTGCAAAATCTTCGGCGATGATGCTTTCGAACAAAGGGTTTTCTTTTAATACACTAAAATAATTTTGCATGCTTCTCCTTTTTTGTTGTAAATCCAACAGACTTGTTATAAAGGTTATACTATAATGGAAGCATAAAAGTCAAGAAAACATAGAATTTTCAACGTTTTTCTTGGTAGCAATCAAAATAACGGATAAGGATGTAACGTGATGAGTAGAACTGTAATTGAAATTGATGCAGAAAAATGTGTGGGCTGCGGGCTGTGTGCGCGCACCTGTAAGCAAAGTGCAATTGCCATGATAGATGGTAAGGCAAAGGTAGTGCGAGATGATTATTGCGATGGCATTGGCAATTGTTTGCCAGTTTGCCCTGTGGGGGCAATCCGCTTTTCGGATAAGTCAGTGACGCATAAAGCCGCTGCATCGCACCCTGTGTCGGCTTGTCCGGGGCAAATGCAACAGAGCTTTGCGCCCGCACAAAGTACACCACAGAGCGCACAAACCGCGCCAGAACTTTGCGCGGCACAGTTGCGCCAGTGGCCAGTGCAGATTAAATTGGTGCCAGTACAAGCGCCATATTTTAATGGTGCGCATTTGCTAATTGCGGCGGATTGCACTGCCTATGCTTATGGCAATTTCCACAGCGATTTTATCAAAGATAGAATTACGATCGTTGGTTGCCCCAAACTAGATGCGGTGGAGTATACCGATAAATTAACGGAGATTATCAAGGAAAACAATATTCAAACTGTCACCGTGGTGCGGATGGAAGTGCCTTGCTGTGGCGGGATAGAGCGCGCGGCGGTGCAAGCGGTACGCAGCAGCGGCAAGGATATCCCGCTAGAGATCAAAACAATTTCAATAAAAGGGGAAATTGTGCTGTAAAGCGTAAAATATCCTTGTTTTTGTGAGCGGCTGTGCTATACTGATGGTAAATGGAGCAGGCAGTTGCTGCTGTTGTAAAGTATTTTGCCACAACAGGTATTGCTGTACCGGCAAATGGTTGATATCTGGTAAGGAGCGCGACAAAAATGAAACTAACTGTTTTGATGGAAAATACAACCTGTAATGATGCCCTTTGTGCAGAGCACGGGCTGAGCCTATACCTTGAAACAGCACAGCACAACATCTTATTTGATGCGGGAAAAACTGCCGCCTTTGCCGAAAACGCAAAAGCGATGGGGATTGATTTGCAATCAGTAGATATTGCAATCCTCTCACATGGACACTATGACCATGGTGGAGGATTGGCTTGCTTTTTGGCGCAAAATGACCACGCGCCAGTGTATATCAGCCAACATGCGTTTTCGCCTTGTTATCATGGCAATGAGCGATATATTGGGCTTGACCCTGCGCTGCAAGGCAATTCGCGTTTGATTGCGGTGCATGATGATTTGCAAATCGATGCCACGCTTTCGATTTCTTCTTGTAATGGATTGCCCTGTGTGCAGGCGGTGGATAGCGCAGGGCTGTGTGTGCAGCAGGGGGTGGAGTATCTGCCTGAGCAGTTTTTGCATGAGCAGTATCTGACCATCCGCGAAGATGGGCGAAATATCTTAATCAGTGGTTGCTCCCACAAAGGGATATTGAATATTATGGCATGGCATAAACCAGATGTTTTGGTGGGTGGCTTTCATTTTATGAATGTTGATGTAAGCACGGGCGAAAGCGCGTTGCTAGATGCTGCCGCAGTGCAGCTTTCAAATTACCATACGAAGTATTATACCTGTCATTGCACTGGGCAGCCACAATATGAATATCTCAAACAGAAAATGGGAAATCAGCTGCATTATCTTGCCACTGGGCAGGTTTGCATGCTATAAGGCGCAGCAGCTTGGTTTGTGTGCGTTATCTGTAAAAAAATTTGAAAAAATGCAAATTTATCCTTGCGTTCGATGGGAAAAAAGCGTATAATAAACCCACAATCTGTGGAGGATTAGCTCAGCTGGTTAGAGCATTTGCATCACACGCAAGGGGTCTGGGGTTCGAGTCCCTAATTCTCCATACAGTAAACAGGGAGTCAAGCGGCTCCCTGTTTTATTTTATCTAAAAACGTCCGCTTCTGCGCCGTTTTTGCCCATGCAAGTGCAGCCCTAAGGCTGCAC
>JAWXUQ010000126.1:0-3858 GCA_044426225.1 Faecalibacterium sp.
CTGCGCGACAAACCAAACCTTTACCGACGCACTCGTGACCGCTTTGATTTAACACGAGAAGAACAAATCGAAAGCATGCGCCGCTACCTTGCCTTTGTCAGCTTTGAGGATAGCCTCTTTTCCGTATTCAGTTTGCCTTGCCCCCGTGGTCACAAGTTGTCTTTTAGACCACTTGTATTAAGATGGAGGGCATTTTTTGAGTCACTACAACGAAATAGATATCATTGCATCACTTTGCTGTTTAGGTAGGTGCTTCGAACCATACACAGCGTTATGCAAGCAAATGATATGCGCGGATTACACGAGCCAATCATACTCTTTTCTGCAATCCAATATATAATCTACAAATACATTCGTATCTATTATTTGATATAATACCAAATAATATTTTTCTACATACATCTTATGGTATTTATTGGACGGAATATAAGCTTCATTAAAAAATGGATTGCGTTTCGGAAATGTTTCTAAAGATCGGAGCGCTTTTAACAATGCTTGTTTTACTTTATTTGCTGCGCTTGCATTGACGCGTGCCATAAAGGCAACTTGTTCGATTAGCATACGGCTCGCTCTGTCAGAAACAATCACTTGATATTTTATCTCGCTCATTTTTGCGCCCCGTCAATCACTGTATTTAGTTGCACTTCTAATTCATCCAAAGAATATCCCATGCGACCTGCTACGCGATCTTCTTCAACACAAAGAAGCTCTTCTCGAAGCGCAAGCATTTTCTCGCGACGCTCAAAGCTTTCTATATCCATGATGACTAAATCGCCTTCTCCGTTTTTGGTTAGATAAACAGGCTCACCTGTTTGCTTGCAGAGGGCTGCAATTTGATTGTAATTTTGTCGCACATTGGCAGAGGGTCTAATGTTCATAATATCCTCCAGTCTAAAATGGTGTTTTGATAGTATCAATTATACCCTTATTGTGCTATCAAGTCAAGAAAGGAAACAAAGTCTTGTGATTTGGTTGCCCAAAAGAAAAAGGTTGACAAACTTCAAAAGAAATTTGTCAACCTATCTTGAGTTACTCGAACAAAATAGATATCATGCGGCTCCTCTTGTTGTTTTTTGCGTGCGGTCAGCTCGGAGTCTCCCGCGCACTAAAAAATGGCTGATTTCGCCATTTTTTGCCGCTTGCGAGCGGCCGTGCTTTTCGACTCCCTTACCTGCTAGCCAAAAAATACCCCCCATCCTGAGATGGGGGGCGTTTTTTGGAGCAGGTAATGGGAGTCGAACCCACCTCACCAGCTTGGAAGGCTGGAGTACTAGCCGATGTACGATACCTGCAAAATAAGAAACACCACGCACAATGCGCAATGCAATGAATAAATTATACCATACCCTTCTCTAAAAATCAATATCTTTCCTACGCAGTTTTCGTTGTTCTTTTTTAGCTCCGTTTTTCTGCGCTTGCCACTAACTCTGATACCGTTGCAATACCACCAACCTCGTCCCTATTCTTCTTGCATATCAATCCGCGCATGCACCCAATCGCCGCCAAGTTGATACATCACACTCATGGCAGGAATACCTAACAATAATCCCGGCAAACCACACAACCCACCCCCGACAATCACCGCTAGGATGACCCATAATGGTGGTAGGCCCACACGCTTACCCACAACGCGCGGATAAATCACATTATTTTCAAATTGTTGCACCACAATAAAAATCAAAACAAACCAGATGCTTTTGACAGGCGCAACCGCTGCGATGAGTAAAAAACCAAAAATACACCCCACAAAGCTACCAAACACCGGTACAAATGCAGTAAAGCCGATGACTGTCGCAATGGGTAACACATAAGGCATGCCCGTAATCAGCAGTACTAACACAAAAAGCCCTGCTAAAACACTTGCCTCAATGCACTGCCCCACCATGAAATCAGCAAAGGTTTGCCCGGCTCGTTGGCTAATCGCGACCAACTGTCTACCACGTTTTGCGCCAAAAATCGCACTCGCCACTAAACGCGCCTTATGCGCAAGATTTTCTTTGCTAGCCAAAAGATAGATTGCCAACACAAGTGCAATTGCAAGGCGCACTGCCTGCTGTGCGGTATAGGTTGCTGCTGCAACCCCTATGTTCATCAGCTCAGAAACCGCACTTTCGCTTGCCGCCTCTACCCGCCCCGTACTAAACACCACCGCACTATATATCACCTGATTGCCTTTTAGGCGCTCTTTGAGTGAAAGCAAAACTGATATGAAATCATCGTATAACGTAGGCAATGACGCGCTGATATTGGTGATCGCAGTGACAAGCTGTGGGATAAGCAGCCAAAGCCCCAAAAACAACACCGCCACTAACCCAAGCAACACCAATACAAGCCCCCACGCACGGCGCATACGGGCAGAACAATGCGTTAATTGTGCCTCTACTGCACGCAGCGGCAAATTGAGGACAAGTGCCAATACGCTGCCCCACAGCAAAGGGATACATGTATCACTTAGGGTTTGTAACATAAAAAGCCCTCCCCGTTTATTGTATACGGAAAGGGCTTTGATTATACGAAATTATTCAATTAATCCGCTGAGCAGCGCAAGGCACTTGCGGCTGTGTAGTTTGCGGATGGCTTTCGCTTCGATTTGACGTACACGTTCACGGGTAACACCAAAATCACGACCAACTTCTTCTAAGGTGCGAGGACGACCATCATCCAAGCCAAAGCGCAAACGAATGACCTTTTGTTCACGTGGGGTTAGATGCTCTAGCGCACTATTGATTTGCTGTGCGACCATCGCACGGTCTGCTGCGCGACCAGGTGCTTCTGCAGTTTCATCTGCTACGAAATCACCTAGCGAGGAATCTTCTTCCTCACCAACAGGGCTTTCGAGGCTAGCAGGTTCTTGTGCCATGCGCTGAATTTCGCGCACACGCTCAATACTCATACCCATTGCCTTGGACAGCTCTTCCGGTGTTGGCTCGTGACCATTCTGATACACAAGCGTATTGGTCGCCTGACGCATACGGTTGATGGTTTCTACCATATGTACTGGGATACGAATGGTACGTGCTTGGTCCGCAATCGAACGCGTGATTGCCTGACGGATCCACCATGTTGCATAGGTAGAAAAACGGAACCCACGGTCACAGTCAAATTTTTCAGCCGCTTTGATCAGACCAATATTGCCCTCTTGAATTAAATCAAGGAAAGCAAGGTTGTGCCCGACATGCTTTTTAGCAATCGATACCACAAGGCGCAAGTTTGCTTCAGCAAGGCTGCGACGCGCTGCAAGACCATCCGCACGGGTGCGCAATAAATCTTTGCGAGCAGTCTCGCTGAGCGGTGCTTCCTCTACAATTTCACGTGCTACTTCTGCGTCATTATCTTCTTCTGCTTGTTCCGCAGCATCCAAATCGCTTTCTGCACCTTCTTCGGCAGCTTCCGCTGCTTCTGCCTCAGCTACCTCTGCAAGGAAGCTGTTTTCGTCTTCAAAAGAGAAGCGCTCACCATTGCGTTTGATATACTCTTCGCTATTATATTTCAAACGATCTGCATATAAAATATGTGCGGCTTCCGCCCCCAAATGAATGCGACGAGACAGTTCAATTTCTTGATCTGCACTCAGCAGTGGAATTTGACCGATTTGTTTGAGGTAGTTTTTTACGGGGTCATCCAAAAGTTCATCCATTGCAGCTTTTTTATCCGCAGCGCTGTCCTCTCGGATTTCTACTTCCGCTTCTTCCTCTTCTTCGATTTCGATAATTTCCACATGGTTTTCCGCATCGGTAGTCTGTTGCGCATCAAGTGCAACTTCTTCGTTAGCGTCTAGCACTTCTTTTACGATGCTTTCATCAATCTCTTGATCGACACCGTCGTCTTCAATTTTAATCTTTTTTTCTTCCAGTAATG
>JAWXUQ010000127.1:0-3805 GCA_044426225.1 Faecalibacterium sp.
CGTGTCATTGGTTCGATTCCGATCAGAGGCACCAAGCACAAAACAAAAAAGCACAGCTTCGGCTGTGCTTTTTTGTTTTGTGCTTTAATGTTTTCCGCTGTTTTTTTTTTTTTTTTTTTTTTGAATTTTCGTCAAAAATATGCGATTTAACGAAGTTTTGGGTTTACATTTGTCAAAATGTCATGGTTTTGTGAAAATTGACCTCTTTATCTTGCAGTGCTTTCCGAATGGTGTTATACTGGTAGAAATATTGGAGTATTATATAAAGTGCGCCAATATGGGAAAAACACTTTGGATTAACATGTGATATTACACAGAAAACACACAAGAAATGCGCCTGTAAAGGTGTCAATGCGGTGTGTTTTTGTCAGATATCTACATGGTTATCATATAGCAAATGTGAAGGGGAACGTTTATGAAAAAATACATCGTCTTATTAGCGTCAGTTTTTGTGATTGCAATTGCTGGCATTGCGGGTATTTCTGCGGTGAACTCTAGCAATTCGCAGCAATACTTTGCGTCAAGTGGTTATGTGCTCTCCGCGGATACGAGCGAAAAAATCACGTTTACAGAGCAAACTGCTTACAGCGCCTCTACCACTGGCACAGTGCAGTTCCAAAATGCAGAAGGATCCTCTACAAGTATGAGTGAGGATGCCTTTGTACATTTGGATGATGGTAGCGTCATGGCGCTGAGTGATGGTGTGTTGTTAGACTTTAATGACCTATCCTCTAACTTCATTAATAACTACTACACAACACGCACCCTTTCCATTTCGGAGAGTGGTGGCAGTTATGTTGCGGAAACGGAAAGTGGCACCATCACCTTTGGTGAGCATCTGTGGAAGCTATCGGATGATAAATACATCATTCGTTCTAGCAGCCTTACTGTGCATTTTTCAGATAGCGATGTACGTGATGCGGGTGATTACGTAGAAGTTTATATTACCGCAGATGGCATTGTACAGATCATGACGGAAGATGATGTGTGGATGACCATCTCGGAATCCTGCTATATCGAAACAGCGGGTGGTGTTACCATTAACCCTGTTACCAAAATTATTGAAGATGGTACTTACCAGATTACCATTAACAAACTTGTTGTCTCTGCGGACGACAGCATTGTGCTGACCGAAGATGAAACCCGCCGCCAGATTGTGCCAGAAATCAACATTGAAGCAATTGATGGTGAAGATGGCGAAAGCGGTGTAAGCGGTGAAGATGGAATAAGCGGCAATGAAGGCGAAGATGGTACTGCTGGTACAGACGGTGAAGAAGGCAGCATTGGTGGTGATGGTGATAGTGGCAGCAGTGGCTCTAACGGTGCCAAAGGTATTGATGCCGTAACCGATAGTAGTACCAATACCGCTATCCCAACCATGTCGATTTCTGATTGGCAGGTAACATCTACCTCCTTACAAGCAACGCTCTATATTTCTGGTGGTTACGAAACATTGGAAATCACCAGTACCGGGAAAGATTATTTCGGCTTGATTACCATCACAGATGCCCTGACAGGGGAAGTGGTGTATGGTTACCAGGCAGACGCAGATTATCTTCAGATTGATAGCACCGGTTGGCAAATCACTGATTTCCATGATTGTCCAGAATATTTCTATTTCACAACGGCAACCTTTGATACTAGCGAGGAGTTTTCATCGTTTGATTCGCTTTCGCCAGATACACAGTATCTGCTTTCGGTAAGTGGTTACTATGAAATCAACGGCAATGTTTATTATCGTGAATTCATCTCGCGTACCTTCTATACGGATTCTACTGGTGTGCAGTTTGTATATTCTGATGCAACAACCAGTTCAGTGGATGTTTCCTATACACAAACGCAAGCTGGTGAAACCACTTTGTATCTGTTGACAGCTGCCCAAAACGAAACCTTCTCGCTTGCT
Organism: Faecalibacterium sp.; assembly: GCA_044426225.1. Classification (GTDB taxonomy): domain Bacteria; phylum Bacillota; class Clostridia; order Oscillospirales; family Ruminococcaceae; genus Faecalibacterium. The sequence continues at coordinate 1,904 of JAWXUQ010000127.1, forward strand.
GCATCGGGTTCAGCCTCTAGCTATACTGCTTCTGTGAAGGTTACTGAAGATAGTATTGTTTCGTTTACCAAAGATAATTATGGCAATGCGCTGTCCTCGGACACCACGTATTACGTGCGTGCAATTATAACAGATGCAAACGGAACTACCTCTTTGAGCGGCCAAGTACTAGAGATATCGACCTTAAAAGAAACACCCGTGTGGGACGCAGATGCGAAACCAACGGCATACTATAACCGTGTCAATGGTGCGTATGAAGTATATCGCCCAACTGTGCAGGATGCAGATGATGGGGTGGAATATTATGTATACACCGCGTATGATGTAGACGGCAATGAACTTTCAAGCAAAAAGGTATACCCATCAGATGCAGAACCAATTACATTCTATCTAGCATCTGGTTCGTATTACTATTTTGGCGTGGAAATGTATTTTAATGACAACGAAAAAGTTACGATATATGATTTGGGCTTAAGTGACGCAATCATGACAACTGGTTCTAGCTTGCCCAAAATTACTTGGGAGAGCTTAGATTTCGAGTATGATGCATTGACAGGTGTTATTTATATCGAGCTAGATGGTAGCTCTAAAATTGATACCTCTTCGCCTATTTACTTGCAGGTATATGCAGATCAAGTGCTTGATACAACCTATACAATGAGTGAAGCAGGCCAAGCTGCAACGGTTGGCACTGTACAATACAAAAACATTACGTATAGCGTTACAAACACAAACACCATCCTAATTAATATAGAGCTTGACAACTTATACAAAAACACCAACTATACCTTTACCGTAAGCGGGTCAATTGATTTTGAGGGTACTGGCGAAGAGAAGGATTACATTACTACAACACTCGGCTTTGTAAGTGCGCAGACGTATGACATGCCTACCGTCGCGGTGCAGAGTAGCGTACCAACCGGAAACACTGCTGCCATTGCGCAAGCGGTTACACTAAGTGCGGTTGCAAGCACCACAGGCGGTAGCACAACAAGCTATGTAGAGCAGCAGCTAGAAGTAGGTAAAGTGGTTGTATACCTTTATAGTGGTACTGGTTCCTCTAAGGTCTTGCTTGGCTGGCAAGAGTATACTGCGGCAAACGATGTAGCGGCATTTTATGAAGAGACGGATACAAATGGAGATGATGTCGTTGGCATGCTGATTACCGAGTCTAGCTTTGGTTTGAGCAATCTATCGAGTGGTCAAAACTACACCATTGTTATCAGCGAGGTTTACGATGATACCTATTCAATGAATTTGGGGTATGTAAATGCTGTCACAAACATCAGCGGTGCGTCCATTATTGTTACCGCGGTGGCAACACCTCCAGATTTGTCTAGCACACCAAACAGCCAGGTAAAAGTAACTGAAATTTATAATATTGATGCAACCTCTTATGGTGCGATTTACGACCCTGATATGCCAGATGATACAGTCATCGGTTATAAGGTGCAATCGAACTATGATAATAGCCAACGCTTGGCAAAAACGGTTACCTATTACCTCTATGAATATTCAGAGTTCTATGCTACGGTTCAAAACTATGGCTTAGATCCAATTGAAAATGCAGCTGCATTAAAGACAATTACCTTAGACACTCCCAATAGCGAGGATACGGTACCCGCGATTGCCTTGTTCTTTGACGATGTGAAGTTTAGCGCTGGTGTTACCACGGATGGTACCACCACTATGCAAAGCTGTGCAATCTATCAAGGTGAAACAGGTGAAACAATCACAAGAGGCTATTGCTACATCTTTGCGTATACCGTAGAATACAGCGTGTCGGATAATGCAGTGACAAGCACTTACCCCAATACCCATAGTGATTATACGAGCTATATGAATACCTATGGTTGTGGCTTAGAAGAGCAGTTGCGTATCGGTACGGGCAAGGCTTATGTA
>JAWXUQ010000128.1:0-3772 GCA_044426225.1 Faecalibacterium sp.
AGTTATATCAATTTTTGGTAGCGAAAGCGAGCTATACAACGAGTTCGCAGTTATAGTTTTTAGAATTTATTTATCAACAATTATTTTGTGCTGTATCCAAAAATCATCTAGTATTTTCTTGCAATCGCTTGGAAAACCTGTGCTATCTCTAGGAATGTCATTGCTTCGTGATTTTATGTTACTTGTACCACTGATACTTATTCTGCCAGCAATATACGGTTTAACAGGTACACTTTATTCAGCACCTATCGCCGACGTAATATCTTTGATTGCCGTTATTTTTGTTATGAAAAAAGTTTTAGGCGAGTTAAAAAATGCTACAACACAGCCACTGGAAAGTAAAGCTTCTGTTTCAGTGAATACAATGCACAGTAAGGAAAATAGAACCATCACAATATGCAGACAATTCGGTAGTGGTGGACGTGAAGTTGGAAAAAGACTTGCGGATGCGTTGAATATCGCTTATTACGATAAAGAATTACTTAGTGAAATCGCTGAAAGAAGTGGATTTAGTAAAGATTTCGTAAATGAATTTGACGAAACTATTGTTAAAAATCATCATTTTACTTACGGTAGAGCATTTACTGCTTATAATGAGTCACCAGTAACAGAACTGCTTCATGTACAATCGGAAATTTTACAGCAAATTGCGCAGCGTGAAAGTGCAGTTATTATTGGCAGGTGTTCAGATTATATTTTAAGAGATAAACAGCCGTTTAAAGTGTTTGTCTATTCTTCAGATATAAACGCACGCATTAAGCGTTGTTATGAAAAAGTGCCAGAAGATGTAGGTGTTAAATCTGAACAAGAAATGAAAAACAATATCGAAAGCATCGACAAAAAACGTGCAAAATATTATGAATATTACACCGACCAAAAATGGATAGAAATGAGCAATTATAATCTTTGTGTAGATACTTCTAAAATTGGTGTGAAAGGTGCCGTTGACGTTATTCTAGAGGCACTAAACAATTAAAATGCATGTTTTCCGTAGTTTTTGTAGACAAATGGTAGAGCATGCGGCTGTTAAGCGCAGAGTCGTTGCTTCGAGTCCAACAGGGGGAGTCGAAGGCTGCGCAACAGCCCCTTTTATATTCGCGGGGGATGTACTACAATCTTGTGAAACCATTATTTTTTTAGTCCTTAATTGACACAAGCAGATGCCGTCGAGCTAGCTCTCGCCATCAAAGACGAAGACGAAGACGTGAAAGAAGAGGAAGAAGTAGTGGTTGAAGAAACCAAAGAAGAAGCAGCCACAGAAGAAACCGTTACCGCCGAATAAATGACTGTGAGGACGTTGTCGGATTAGGCAATATCCTATGATGACAGGCTTGCCACAGCCAATTGCTGCCGGTGTAGCGTTGCGCAAGAAGCCCTCCGTAGTTTGCATTTTGTTGCCAAACTACGGAGGGCTTCTTGCGCATATAAAGATTAGAATGCAGGAGTGGTTCGCTACCTTTTTAAGGACAACTTACTGGTGTAATTTGCATAGTGGATGGGGTATCGCTTATGCCGTTGCGCTTGCCTTGGCTGTAAACAGCACTTTAAGCCATCCTTTTCCAAAGACATGGTGCAGAACAATGCTTGCAATAATTGTTGCGACGATGCCGGTTAAGCCGTTGCTGATCATCATGACAAGACCCATAACACTGTAACCTGAAATATCAGTATAATATTTGAAGAGCAACAGCACAGGGAGGCGGAATACAAACAGGCGGGAGAAATTAATCAAGAAAGAGAGCTTCGTATAGCCAAAGCCATATAATAGCCCCATAACAGCGGCATTTAGCGCCAAAAAGACATTTGAATACATCTCAAGGGTAAAGACAGTCTTAATGTTCAGCGCAAATGCTGGATCGCCACTTGAAAACGCAAGGATGATAGGGTTTAAGAACCCGATTGTAATTAACAACCCAAGGGTACCAAAGATTAAGTTGATATACAAAACGGTGCGGAAGAACACTAAAGCGCGGGTCTTATTCTCATTGCCAAGGTTTTGGCTTATCATCGCTGCGGCGCCATCACCAATTGCGGTGGTGGGGGTGGTGGTAATGGCACTGATGCAATTCGATACACCAAGTGCGCCAACAACCTCTGTACCATAATCCACACCGATTGCATTTACCATAACCTTACCAGAGCTAAAGGCAAGTTTTTCAGCAATCACTGGAAGTGAGATGCGGAATATCGCCCCAATTGTCTTTAAGCGCAGGCTGATGTAAGAGAAGGAAAATCCGAATACGTCATTTTTGTCACGCAGACGGTAAATACCGCACAAGGTAACCAGAAGGTTTGCGATTAGCGTTGCGCAAGAAACCATGACGACGCTGCCGTGTAGTACAATGATAAAGAGGACAGAAAGAAAAACTTTAGTGCTTGCTAATAGCAGGTTTAGCTTTAAAATTACCTTGCCGTTGCCACGTGCCTTTTCGATTGCGATAAAGACGCTGTTGAAATAGGCGAAGGCGAGCCCGAGCATCTCACACTTATAATATGACAATCCAATATTGATTAAATCGTCAGGTGTGTTTGCAAGGGAAAGCACAATGGGCGAACCATTGATTAGTACCACGGAAAAGACTAGGGCACAGATGAGTGCAAGGCAAAAGGAAGAGTTAACTAGTTGCTTTACTTTTTTATAATTGCCCGCACCATAATAGGATGCGACTAATATGCCGACACCCATCGCAAAGCCAACACCAATCGAGTTAACGGTATTGCTGATTTGCGAGAAAAACGAAACGGCAGAAACCGCGGTTGCATCAATTTGTGCCGTAATGGCAAGGTCGAATAGGCGGAACAGCTGATTAATCAACTGGAATAGCGCCATCGGTCCACAGACCGAAAAGGTGGTTTTCCATGTATTGCCGCTTAAAATCTCTTGGCGGCGACGTTGGTTGTCTTTGTTTAAATTTAATTTTTGTTCTGGTTCATTCTGTATCTTTTCATCAGATTCCATATTTTAACCCCTCTTCTGGTGACCTGCCTCTGTGCAGCGCCACCCCTCTTGGCTTCAAAAGCCCGCTCTACAAGCAACCGTAAAATAGCTGCAACTGTACGCATCTACGCGTGCACGCTCGTGTTCGCTAATAAAAATCTATAAAAATATCACATTACCAATTTACGATGTCATAAAAGGGTAATGTGATATCCATTGCACGATTTATTCGTAATGATAAACGGCCCGCCGCCATTGAATGGGCTTATATATAGCAGGTGTAGGGGTTTCTTATGTTTTCCCCTGACATCTTGCTACTTGCTGTTTAGCGTCCTAATTTTTATTTGCCCGAAAACGCAATTTGCATTTTGAAAGTAATGTTCTCACCTTTTTCGCGTAGCAGAATGCTAGTGCGTTTTTCCGAAACTGGGTTATCCATGGTTTCGAGCAAGAACATTTCTTTGCCCGCAGTATCAACTGTTATGGTTGCACTTACATCACCAGAAGTTGCAGTGATAACCACGCTATCCCCGACATCAACTGCTTTCTTAGTAGACAGTACATGCTGATAGCCGTTTTCGGTGTAGCCAAGGCTTGCTTCTTCTAGTGTAGCGTCGCAGTTGACGGCAAAGGTGTTTTCGATGTGGAAAATGTAGTCAAAGTTATGCGTTGCATCGCTTTCCACTACAAATTCATCGAATAGGGTAGTGCCTTCGATTGCCATGGCACGGGTGTACTGTACACCGGGGTAAACGGTTGCAGTTGCCTTTACATGGCTGTCATCAAAGGCAAGGCTAGTACCGGGGTCATACGAAGGAATGTCAATGCCATCAC
>JAWXUQ010000129.1:0-3675 GCA_044426225.1 Faecalibacterium sp.
GACACCAAATGTTAAGAAAGAGTTGACGAAGTTAGATGTTGTCTCCATTGCATTTGGTGCGATTATCGGTTGGGGTTGCTTCGTTCTTCCCGGTGATGTGTTCTTGCCACAGGCAGGACCGCTTGGCACCGCACTGGGCATAGGCATCGGCGCCATTCTTGTAATGATTATCAGTCAGAGTTATGGCTATTTGATTCAAAAACTACCTGGTAGCGGTGGTGAGTTTTCTTATATCAAGGCTGCATTTGGTAAACGTCATGCCTTTGCAGGTGCTTGGTTTTTGGTGCTCGCCTACGTCATGATTATTCCGTTGAACGCGACTGCACTTGGTCTTTTGCTACGCACGTTTTTCCCTACGATTGCAAACATCGGCCCATTGTATAGCATTTCGGATTGGACGGTTACAATAGGCGAATTATTACCTGCGATTCTTGCGGTGGTTATGGTTGCTTATATCAACATCAAAGGGGTAAAAAGTGCAGGCTGGATTCAAACAGCAATTTCTCTTTTGTTGCTCGGTAGCGTGCTTGTGATTACAGCAATGTGTATGCTTTCCCCTGCGGCTTCTTTTTCAAATTTACTTCCGTTGTTCCATACGAGCAACGATACCCACTGGGCGGTAGATGTGCTTTCGATTGTTGCAGTTTCTGCGTGGGCTTTTATGGGTTTTGATTGTATTCCACAAATGTCAGATGAATACAATTTTCCACATAAGCATTCTAGGCGACTCATGTTCTTGTCTATTGCATTTGCCGCGCTGATGTATATCTCAATCAATACGATCACTGCAATGGCGATGCCGTGGCAAGAGCTCGTAACATCTTCTACAAACTGGGCAACGGGGGAAGCTGTTGCATATCTAACTGGAAATGTAGGGCTGGCGATTATTGCAGTTGCTATGTTTTGCGCAATACTTTCGGGTTTAAATGGTTTCTTTATGTCCTCTACGCGTTTGGTACACGCGCTTGCGCAAGCACGTGCGTTGCCAACCTCGTTTTCAAAGGTACATAAAACACACGCGACACCTATCACAGCGATTTATTTTGTAGCAAGTTTATCCATCATGGCAGTGTTCTTTGGGCGCTCGATATTATCACTTGTGGTAGATATGACTTCTGTGGGCACTTCTTTTGTGTTTTTATACTCAACGGCTGCGGCCATAAAACTTGCGAGAGCAGAAGAAAATCGCAAACAGTGTTACATTTCTTTTGTTGGTATGGCTGCTGCTGCGTTTTTGCTGATATTACTCGTCATACCTTGTATGCCGGGGTACATCGGGCACACGGCGATGGCACTGCTTTTTATCTGGATTGTACTAGGATTTATCTTTTATTTTATCGATCGGAAGCGTTATCTTTCTTTGGATAACGAATCATATAATTTTTAACAGAAAGGGCTTTATTATGAAAAATCAAATCGAACTAATGGTCATGCTTACATGGAATGACAAAACGGTGAACAATGCACTTGAAATTTTTGAAGAATGCAAAGATTTACCGGTGCAGGCATGGGGCTTTAAAAATGCGGGTATCAGCGAATATGACACGGTGCAGGTAATTAAAGCGATGAAAGAGGCAGGTAAAACCACCTATTATGAAATCATCAACCGCACACCAGAAGCCTATGAGTATGGCGCAACCACCGCAGAGCGTGCAAAATTTGATGTTATGATGGGTACGAAATACGATGAAACCCTACATAACTCGCTCAAACAAAATAAAATCGATTTCTGGCCTGCGATTGGCCAGCCTGGTTGCTTCTATCAAGGGCAACACGGTGTACTGCTTGGCGAAGAACACGAAATTTTAGACGAAGCAAAAAAACTAGTCACAGAAATTGGCTGTGATGGTATCACCATCCCTGCATTCCGCTATTTTAAAGATGGCTCTGCGCTTCTCAAAGACCTTGTGAAAACCATTCCTGGCACACCTATTTGTGTGGCAGGCAGCGTGGATAGCTTCGATCGCATGGAAATGTTATACGATCTTGGTGTTGCGCAGTTTACCATGGGCAGTGCACTGTTTAATAAAAAATATGTACCCAATGGTACCTTTAGAGAAAATCTAGAAGTCGTCGCGAACTTCTTAGTAAAGAAAAACATGGCGTAATACTAACCGTGTGCATCTGCATTGTTGCCATGGTGCGCACCCAATAACCAAGGAGGAATAAGAAAATGGAAAAAGCAACTCCCAGAAAAATGAAATTAGCAGAAGCTCTCATTATTTTTGCCGTTGTCGCTAGCCTGATTGGCGTTGCGGCTGTAGGTGGGCTGTTCCCTGTTGCAATTGGTATTTTTCTCGCATTGATCATTACCATGGCGTATGGTATGTTGGTGCTGCATTTTAGTTTTGATGAGCTATTTGATGCATCTACCCAAACAGTATCTTCGGTCTTTTATGGGTTGATGTTCTGTATGATTGTTGGTTTTGTCAGTGCAACCTGGTTAGAAAGCGGCACAATTCAGTTCTTGCTTTATTGGGGATTAGAACTGATTGCACCTAGTATTTTCTTGTTAGTGGCGTTTGTGAGCTGTGTTATTATTTCCTTTATTACAGGGCAGGCATGGACACTCATTCCAACATTAGGTCTTGCTTATATCGGCATCGCAGATGCTCTTGGTATTTCTCTGCCTCTTGCAGCAGCGGCCATCGTCAGTGGCTGTTTCTTTGGTGATGCGTGTTCTCCATTATGCGAAGTGCCTGCAATCGCAACTTCATGTGCGGGCTCATCCGATACAATGAAAACCATCCGCAGTGCAATCCCCACAAAGGGTGTTGGCCTTGTTGTAGGTGCTATCTTTTACGGCTTTATGGGCTTAAATGGAAGTGTTAGCACAACCAATTTTGCACAATCAGAAGAGCTTATGCAAGCGCTTGTCGCTGGGTTTAACCTTTCGCCTCTTACACTACTTCCACTCATTGTGGTGTTTGTTGCAGTTGTTTTTAAATTAAGCCCAATGATTGCAGTTATATTAGGCGCACTGGTTGGTATTGTAATGTCTGTGCTATTGCAGGGCATGTCGTTTGCAAGTGCATTGCAGATGTCTTGGTCTGGTTATGTTAGTACCACAGGGCATGAGCTGCTCGATTCACTATTGACGCGCGGCGGATTCATGGATTTCTCTGGCACAATTATGATGTTACTCATCGCATTCTGCTTTGCTGGCGTAGCCAATAAGGTGGGTATGCTAGAAGTAATTGTGCAGGCACTTTTGAAACGTGTAAAAGGCCGCGCACCATTGGTTATCGCAACAACCATCACGACACTACTTGGCGTTATGCTCGCCTGCTCGGCAAATGTATCGAGCGTGTTGACTGGTTCTATTTATAAAGATGCTTACCGCGAAGCGGGCATGGGGCCATCTGATTTGGCTCGCGAAATGTCTGTGAATGGCTCTGTGTTTAATGCGATGCTTCCGTGGAGCGCAAGTGGCGCACTTTGCTATTCTGCATTAGGGGTTATGCCCTTTGAATATTGGAAATATATGATTCCATTTTGGGTTGCACTTGTACTAAATATCGTATGGGCTGCACTGGGGTTGTTCCTCGAAAAGGTAGAGTCTGTACAGGTTGAAGATGTAGGATCTGCCACAGGTGTTTAATCAACCTTTCTTTTCCCCTATTTATATCTTTCCCTAAAACACAAAAATCCCCTTTCTTTTTTCTTGCCTTGTTT
>JAWXUQ010000037.1:0-23527 GCA_044426225.1 Faecalibacterium sp.
ATCAAAAATAATACCCACGGATCCTGCCCATTGGCGCATCATCCGTGGGTATGATTTTGGCTATTCCAAGCCCTTTTCGGTCGGGTGGTATGCCGCAGACGAAGAAGGGCGACTGTATCGCATTCGTGAATTTTACGGCTGCACCGACACTCCAAACACAGGGCTAAAGATTGACCCTGCTGAGCAGGCGCGGCGCATCCGCGAAATTGAGCAGACTGACCCACAGCTCAAAGGGCGCAAAATTAGTGGTGTGGCAGACCCTGCCATTTTTGATGAAAGCCGTGGCGAGAGCATTGCCGCCATGATGGAACGCAGCCCCTGTTTTTTGCACTGGGAGCGGGGTGATAATACTCGCCTTGCAGGCAAGATGCAGTTTCATTATCGCTTTGCCTTTGATGCCGAGGGGCGCCCCATGTTTCAGGTGTTTAACACCTGCAAGCATTTTATCCGCACGATTCCAAATCTTGTGTATGACGAGGCAAATGTAGAGGATGTCAATTCAAGCGGCGAGGATCATATCTATGATGAATGTCGCTATGTGTTGATGGAGCACCCTCTTGCGCCCCGTGCCCGCACGCTGGCCCCGCGCGATGCAAATGACCCGCTAGAGCTTTGTGAACAACCGCCGATTAAATTTTTTAGAATTTAGCAATATAGGAGGATTTTATGGAACAAGAACGAAACAACCGCCAAGCGCCGCTTGCCTATCAGGGCAAGGGGCAAATATCAGAGGAGGCACTATTGCAAAAGGTGCGCACGCAACAAGAGCGTTTTGCAGGGCTAATGAGCCAACGCGAGCCAGGCACACCGCAGGAGAATGTGCCGCAGCGTGCAAACCAAATGCAGCGCGGTATGGGTGCATTGCAACAGCAAGCCGTTCAAGGGAAAAGCAGCATGCAACCAGAGCAATCACAGATGCAGCCAGGTGGTGCATTTTCAGAACCACAGCAGGAAAAGCCGCACCCCCCGCGCATTGGCGCGCCTGAGATTGCCAAGGCAACCATTCGCCTGCAAAAATACAAGGATGCAAAAGCCGCCCTTGACCGCCGCGTGGTGGATAACGAGCTGTGGTTTAAGATGGCGCACTGGAAACAATACCGCAATCGCTTGATGGATGGTAAAAGTCAGCCTGCTTCTGGGTGGCTGTTTAACTCTATTGCCAATAAGCATGCCGATGCGATGGATAACTATCCTAGTCCCACCATCTTACCCCGCGCCGCAGATGATACTGACACGGCAAAAGAGCTTTCGAGCATATTGCCTGTGCTGTTAGAACACTGCGATTATGAGCAGGTGTACAGCGATACCTGGTGGTATAAGCTCAAGCAAGGTACAGGGGTCAAAGGGGTGTTCTGGGACAATACCAAATGTGGAGGGCTTGGCGATATCAGTATTCGCAAGATGGATTTGCTGATGCTCTTTTGGGAGCCCGGGGTGATGGATATTCAGGATAGCCCACACTTTTTCTCCCTTGCGCTTGTGGGCAACGAGCAGCTATGTGCGGCCTATCCCCAGATGAAAGGCAAGACAGGGCGGCTGCTCAATGTCGCCACCTATGTGCATGATGATGCCGTTGACACAAGCGATAAAAGTATTGTGGTGGATTGGTATTACAAGGTAAATGCAGGTGGTAAAACCATCGTGCATTACTGTAAATATTGCAATGGTGAGGTGCTCTATGCCAGTGAGAATGATGAAAGTCTTGCCGCCACTGGTTTTTATGACCATGGGCAGTATCCCTTCGTCTTTGATACTCTTTTTGTAGAGGAGGACACGCCCGCAGGCTTTGGCTATATTGATATCATGAAAGACTGCCAGACCGCCATTGACCAGATGAATCACGTCATGCAGGAAAATGCGATTTTGGCATCAAAGCCCCGTTATTTCCTTGCGGATAATACAGGGGTGAATGAGGATGAGCTTACTGATTTCTCCCGCGATGTGGTGCATTTTAGTGGGCGCTTGACGGATGAAAATTTCCGCCAACAAGGAGTGGATTCCCTTGCGGGCAACAGCCTTACTTATCTAAACAATCGGATTGAAGAGCTAAAAGAAACCTCTGGCAACCGAGATTTTTCCCAAGGTGGTACCTCCAGTGGCGTCACCGCAGCGGCGGCAATTACCGCATTGCAAGAGGCTGGGTCTAAACTTAGCCGTGATATGCTCAAAAGTGCTTACCGCAGCTTTGTCAAGGAATGCTATCTCTGTATTGAGCTGATGCGCCAGTTCTATGATGAACCGCGGATGTTCCGCATCACGGGTGAGGGCGGTAGCACGCAGTTTGCGAGCTTTTCCAATAAAAACCTGCGCGCCCAATCCATGGGCACTGCTTTTGGCTATGCAATGGGGATGCAATCACCCGAATTTGATGTGGCGGTTTCCGCGCAGAAAAAGAGTAGCTTTAGCACCCTATCTCAAAATGAAACAGCAAAAGAGCTCTATCGTCTTGGGATGTTTACCCCAAGCAATGCCACCCCTGCCCTTGCCTGCCTAGAAATGATGGATTTCGATGGCATTGAGCGGGTGCGTGAGCGCATTAATGAAAACTATTCCACCTATCAGCAAGAACAAAAAACCGCTGAAATCAAGGCGGCAAGCGCTGCTCTACAAGAAAAGATTGGCAGCCTGAAAGGAAGTGAAACATGACCCAAATTACGATAAAGCGTGCCTACCAAACAATACCAGATTGTGGGAAAACGCAGGATGCGCTGCAATTAGATGTTACAGGGCACGCAGGATATGGCGCAAACGGTAAAGACCTTGTCTGCGCTGCCGAAAGTATCTTGGTGCAAGCCTTTTCCGCCTTTTTGGCGGGTGCAAACAAGCGGGACCTCTATCATTTTTCAGTAGAGGGCATAGAAGGGCGGGGCAGCGTGTCGCTTTGTGCCGTTCCGACCAAAGGCGGGTGGGATTATATTCGTGGTGCCTTTGAGTGTGTCGTGATGGGCTTTTATCTGCTCTCACGCCGCTATCCCAACCATGTGAATGTTCGTGTCATCAAACAAGAGGAGGTATAACAATGAACACCAATGCGATGAATATTACCAATGCGCCAATGTGCGCTGCGTGCGCACCAGTGCACAAACAGCAAGATTTGCTTTCTACATTTCCATTTGTGAAATGTTGCGATATATCAAGGTTTTCTTTACAGCTATTTGCCGAGGGTGGCGCCGATGGCGCTGCGGCAGGGGGCGAGGGTGGCACTGTGGGGAGTGCTGCCACTGCCAGTACTGCCACACCCGCAGCGGCAAATGATGCTGCAAAACAAAACCTTGCGGGCGAAGGGCTTTCTCGTGCCGCTAAGCGCCAAGCGCGTGCAAGCGGTGAAAAACAAGGCGAGAAAAATCCTCTTTCCGCTGTGCAATATGGCAAGGATGCCAATGGTGTGCAGGCCGCCGCTGCACAAAGCACAGCAAGCAGCGAACAAGCCACTGATACCACTGCGAAAGACAAAGGCGAAGCAACGGATAAGAATGCCGCCTTTGAAAAACTAATTCGTGGCGAGTATAAGGAGCAGTTCTCTGCCCGTGCACAAAACATCATCAACCAGCGTTTTAAAGAAACAAAGCAGCTTGAAGCGAAAAGCCAGACGGCAGATGCACTGATGCAGCGCCTTGCACAGCGATATGGTGTAAACGCAGGCGATACTGCCGCCATTTTAAAGGCAGCGGAAGCCGACGAAAGCTATACCGAAAAAGAGGCAAATGCGCGTGGGTTATCAGTGGACGAAATGCGCAGAGTAAAGCAGCTTGAAAGCGAAAACGCAAGGCTACGCAGTGGCGAACAAAAGCGCAATGCGAAAGATGCAGCCAATACCCTTTACCGAAACTGGATGGCAGATGGCGAGAAACTAAAGACGGTTTACCCAGAGTTCGATTTTAAAACCGAGGTGAAAAACCAAGCGTTTACAAAATTGATTAAATCTGGTGTACCGCTGCGAAAAGCATACGAAGCCAGTCATCTGGATCAAATCTTGGGCGGCGCGATGCAATATACCGCCGACCAGGTGGCAAAGGGGATGGCAGCGCGCATTGCTGACCGTTCTGCTCGCCCCGCTGAAAATGGTACAACACCACATGCAGGCGCAGTGGTAAAACCAGATGTGGCAGGGCTCTCTCGTGCAGACCGCGAGGAGATTGAACGGCGCGTTATGCGTGGGGAAAAGATTTTGTTTTGAGTACAACGCAATAGCAACCCAACAAAAAAAGGAGAAATTTATGAAAGCCAACCTCGTACAAAATGATAATTTTTTTGCTGGTAAAAAGCTCGATTTGCAGTTCTTTGCAACCGTGCTAAATACCACCGAATCTAGTGGCATGAATGCCGAGATGAAAACCTTTTATGAAAAACGTTTGATTGACCAGGCAGAGCCAAAGCTCATCCATGACCAGTTTGGCGATTTTTATCCCATTCCGCTCAATGGTGGTAAAACCATTGAGTTCCGTAAATATGACAGCCTTGCCAAGGCAACCACGCCTCTGACCGAGGGTGTTACCCCAGATGGGCAGAGCTTGAATGTTTCCACCATCACTGCCACCTTGTCGCAGTATGGCGGTTGGACACCGGAAAGCGATGTGCTCAGCATGACCGCAATTGATAACAATATCCTAAATGCAACCAAAGTCTTGGCAAGCCAAGCAGGGCGCACCATGGATACCATTACCCGCGATGTGCTTGCCGGTGGCACCAATGTCATCTACTGCTCGAATGTATCGAGCGCAGGGGTAGAAACCGAAGTCACTGCGCGTGATGATTTGGATATGACCAGTATGCTCACCCCTAATATCTTCTTCCGCGCAGCAGCACAGCTTGGTGCGATGAATGCAGATACCGTCGGTGATAGCTTTGTGGCAATTATCCATCCTTACGCTGCATACGATTTGAAATGCAATCAGGATTTTATCGACATTTCAAAATATGCAAATCCAGAGGCAATTTTCACTGGCGAAATCGGCAAGCTAGGCAATATCCGCTTTGTCGAAACCAGTGAGGCGAAAATCTGGAAGGATGATACCTGCCCTACGCTCACCACGGGTTCGGGTGATGATGCTGTGACTTCTACCCTTGCAGTCTTTGGCACGCTTGTGCTTGGTGCACATGCCTATGGTGTGACAGAGCTAGAAGGCGGCGGTTTGGAGCATATCGTCAAACAGCTTGGTTATGGCGATGACCCACTCAATCAGCGTGCGTCTATTGGTTGGAAGGGCTTGAAATGTGCAGAGCGCCTTGTGGAACAGTATATGGTGCGCATTGAAAGCCTTTCGAGTTATAGCGCAACTGCGGCAGCAAACTAAGGTTTGTTTATGCCGGTTGTGCCATGGGGTGCGCTCGGTATCTGCTTGCTGCTTTGGGTGGCGGTAAGGTATCTCTAGCCTCATAGGCTTTTACACAGGGTGGGCAGGGCAAATGCTGCGTGGGACATGCCCTGGGCTTCGGGCAGCAAAGGATTGTGAAAACGGATGGAATAAAGCGGCAGATGTAAAAAGCAGCGGACGTAAAAAAGACGCAAGCGAGCAAAGAGATGTAAAACAGGCGCAGAAGTGAAAAAGTACGGACGAAATACAAACAGGATGTGAAAATAAAATATTGCGCGATACGGCGCAATGAGGCGATTGCCTCGATACTGCGTTAGCAGTGCGAATAAAAACAATCAGAAAAGGAGAATCAAATGGAAAACACTACCGTAACCGCAGCACAAGCTGCAACAGAAGAAACCACCACAGTGGCAGCCAAAGCAACCAAGGCAAAGCAGAGTAAGGCGGCAAAGGCAAGCACTAGTGAAGAAAGCGCTGCAAAGCCGACCAAACGTGCTCCTGTACGCATCAAGCTGTTTAAGGATAACGATCGCTATAAGAGTGATGTGTTTGTCAGCGTGAATGGGCGCAATTATCAAATCCGCCGTGGGGTTGAGATGGAAGTGCCTGCCGAGGTGGCAGAGGTGCTAGAACATTCACAGACCCAGGATGAAATCACCGCCCGCCGCATCGAACAGGCTTCGGAGCAGGCAAAGCTGTAACCCGAATTGTGCTGCTGCCGCTTTTTGTGCAGCAGCATTTTTTGGGTGAGGGTAATGCCAATGTAACAGGAGAAAGGAGCGGCTATGACCATTCAAAAAACCATTGAGATGGTGGATGCATTGCGCCCGAATACCATCCCAGAACAAATTAAAATCGGCTGGCTTGTCACGCTAGATGCCTCCTTGCGGCAAAGCGTTGTGGCACAGCACAGCCCAGAGGGGCAGCCAATCCTTGGCAAAGGAGCAGACCTTGACCCCTCACCCGCGGGGCAGTTGCTCTTGCCAGAGCCATACCATGAGGCATATCACTATTGGCTGTGTGCCCAGATTGATTTTGCCCTTGGGGAAATCACGCGGTATAGCAACAGCATGGCACTGTATAATGCCGCAGTGGATGCCTTTGCGGCGGCATACAAAGCGGGGCATGCGCCCTTGCGCCGTGGGCAGTTTCGGATATAAGGAGGTGGAAACATTATGCAATTACCAAGTTTGAGCCAACTTTCGCGCAGTCGCAGTTCGGTGAATGCCTTTGGTGGCTATCAGCATACGGTTGCCTGCGCAGAAAACGAGTGTTATGAGGCGGAAAATCTCTCTGCGCGCAATTACCCCGCCTTGTCGCCCCGCTTGCCCCGCAAATGGGTGGCAAATTTAGCGCAGCCCAATGGCCTGTTTGCCAAGAATGGCTTACTTTGGGTAGAAGGCATGGCGCTATATTACAACGCTGCAGAGGTGGGTGAAGTAGCAGATAGCCCAAAATCCTTTTGCGGCATTGGCACTAAGGTGCTGATTTGGCCTGATAAACTCTGCTTTGATACCAGTACCCTGACCCTAAGCAGCCTTGGCGCTTATTGGGAGAGTGTAGGGGATGTCAGCTTTACCCTCAGCTTTGAGGACGGCAGCGATTATGTTATCACGAGCACGGGTAGTGAGGAACCAGAAGAACCCACCAACGGTGAATTTTGGCTAGATACCAGTGGGGAAAGCGATGTGCTGCGGGTCTATTCCTCTGCCACCGAAAGTTGGGGCGCGGTCGAGACAACTTATCTCAAGATGTCCGCTACTGGCATTGGCGCAGCGTTTGCACAGTATGACACCGTGGCGGTCAATGGGGTGCTTAGCGATGTGGTAGGCGATGTGGCAGATACCCTGAATGCTTCGCTGATTGTCTGGGATAAGGGTGATGATTATTTGGTGGTCACCGGGCTGCTAGAGGCAAATGCCATCCAGAGCATTGAGGATGGTGTCATCACGGTGGAGCGGGAAATCCCTGACCTTGATTTTATTGTCCAGAGCGATAATCGTGTCTGGGGTTGCAACAGCACCGAAAACACCTTGCATGCTTGCAAGCTAGGAGACCCAACCAACTGGAATAATTACATGGGCACGGCGGCGGATAGCTATGTTGTTACCGTAGGTTCAGATGGGATATTTACCGGGGCGGCAGTATCACTGGGGTATGTGCTGTTTTTCAAAGAGAGCTTGATGCATAAGGTATATGGTACAAAGCCAGAGAATTATCAAGTTACTACCATTGCCTGTCGCGGGGTGCAGGAGGGCAGTGCCCACAGCCTTGTGACGGTGAATGAAACGCTCTATTATAAGGCGACCGATGCCGTCATGCAATACGATGGCGGTTTGCCGAGTGAAGTCAGCGAAGCGCTAGGGAGCACCCGCTATTACAGTGCGGTGGCAGGCGCAGCAGGGGGCTGTTATTACATTGATATGCAGACCGAAGAAGGCGAGCATAGTCTATTTGTATATGATTTAAGCAATGGATTGTGGCAGCGTGAGGATGATGCCCAAATGATGGATTTTGTGGCAGTTAATCAGTGCCTCTATGCCCTCAGCGCAAGTGGTGATATCTGGGCGATTGGTGCAGAGGAAAGCCTGAGCGGTACTGCGGAAGGCAGTGTGCGGTGGTCAATGGAAACCGGAGATATCGGGCTGTACACGAGTGATTACAAGACGGTTTCTAAGCTAGAATTGCGGCTTGAAGCCGAGAGCGGTGCAAGCGTTTTGATTGAGGCGCAGTATGATGCGAGCGGCAGTTGGGAAACACTCGCGCGTTTTACCGCACAGCGCAAACAGATGGTGTTGCTGCCTGTTATCCCGCGCCGTTTTGACCACATGAAACTGCGCATTTCAGGCAAGGGTGATATCACCCTATATAACATGACAAAATTGCTAGAACAGGGGAGTGAGTTACGATGGCAGACATAACCAGTATTCAGTTGCCCACCAGTTTATCCACCGCGAATGTAAGCACCAGTGACAGTAAAAAGATGCAAAGCTATCTGTATCAGCTGACCGAGCAATTGCGGTATGTGCTTTCTAATTTAGACAGTGAAAATATGAGTGGCAGCTATAACAGCGGGGTATCAAGCGCGGTGGCGCAAATCAGCGATTTGAGTGAGAGCGAGAGTGCCCATTTTGAGCAGTTAAAGGCGGAAATCGTCAGCACTGCCACCCAGATTGTGCACGATACCGAAAGCAGCATCACCCTTGCAAACGATGCGCTCAAAACAGAAATAGAGGAAAGCTATACGGCGGAAAACGAAAGCCTGCAAGCGAGTTTAGAACAATTGATTGCCTCGGAAATTTTGCAGACAAGCCGTTCGCTTGAGGTTTCGCTGACCCAAATTACCAGTATTGCAGAGCAAACGGCTGAGGCGCTAGAGACCTACTCGACCGAAACCGAAACATGGTTTCGATTTACCGAAGATGGCTTAGAGCTTGGCAAATGTGAAAACGGCGAAACCGTGCCCTATACGCTGCGCATTGATAATGAATGCCTTTCTTTTTTGCACTATGGGCAACAGGTGGCATACTTGCAATATAACCGCCTTTATATCAGTGCGGCAGAGGTATCAGACCGTCTTTCGATTGGTGGTAGCGCGGGAGAAGGATATTATGATTTCATTACCACCGCCACAGGGCTTGGCATTAAATGGAGGGCGAATTAAATGAAGTTTTCAGTTGCGTTCCAAGAGGAAACCTATACCATCAATGGCAGCGATAGCCTGCATGTGATTTTGACCTCTGATACCGAGGCAGATAGCACGCATCAGTTTACCTTTCAGCTCACTCTAAGTACAAACAATGCGGAATATACCCAAAGCTGGTCAACGCTGTTACCAAATGGTAGCACAAGCGTCAGCGTGCCTTTTGTCGTGCCAATGGAATGGGCAAATGATAACGAAGTGGTGGATATGAATGGCTATAATGGCGCCATTACTGCATCGCTGACGGTGGTGTATCTGCTGACGGTTGCTGGCAAACAATACACCACAACCTATAAGGGGTATTACAGCAGCATTCCCGTTTATGTGGATGCATCCCTCATGCCGACCATCGGCACATTAAGCTATACCTCAGTGGATGGAAAAGTGCCAGAAGATTGGGATTGCTTGGTGCAGGGTATTTCGGTGGTGCGTGTTAGTGCGGCACAGGCGGCGGGCATATACGGCTCAGAGATTTACTATTACTATTTTAACGGCGGCACCGCGCAATTGCAAAGCTATGCGGATATCAGCTTGCAAACGGCGGGGGATATTACCATCCCCGTCACAGTAAAGGATTCGCGTGGGCGAATGACCACGGCAGATTTATACCTTGTGGTACAGCCATATAGTGCGCCTATGCTCACCCAAACCTCGTCGCAGCGCTGCGATGCAGAGGGCACCCTAGCGGAGGAAGGTGAATACTTTCTTGCCAGTGGCAGCCTTGCGGAATATACAGTGTCGGGTAAAAACACGGTTAGCGTATCGGTGGCATGGAAAAAGGTAACGGAAGCGGATTATGGCACTGACCTAGCGATAGACCCGACTGCGGGCAGTATCGTCGATGCAAATCTGGAGGAAGGCGCAAGCTATGATGTGCGCTATACCGTGCAGGATGCATTTTACAACATCAAGCTATACGATTATCTTTCGAGCACGGTGTATCTGATGCACTTTTTAAAGGGCGGTTCTGGTATTGCAGTGGGCAAAGCAGCAGAGCAAGAGGGATTGTTTGACGTGGCACTTGATACCACCCTGCGGCGCGATTTGACGGTGGGCGGTGATGCCACCATCACGGGTGATTTGGTGCTAGGGGAGATTGCCGTGGGGGAGGTGTTGCAATCGTTGCAAACCCCATCGCAAAGCCAGTTTACGTTGAATACCGAGGATTTCCCCCTCAGCAATGTGACAGAGAATTATATCCTGCGCTGTGGGCGGATGATTACCTATTGCTTTAAGGGGTCGATTGTATCAGAGGAGCCAACCCTGGCGGGGCAAGCCTATGTGATTGGCACCATCCCGGCGGGATACTATTCCACCACCCATCTACCGTATTTGAGTGGGGTGCTCAATGGGCTAACCCCCTGTGTGGTGAGTGTGTCTAGCATTGGGCAGGTGACGGTGACTTTGAGCGAAAGCTATCAGCAGACGGTTTGGGTGCAAGGGGTCAGCATTGATGTTGATTAACTTTGCGCAAGACAGCACAAAGCAAGAGAAAGGAGCCAAAGATGGCAAAAAAGAAAAATACAGATGCCCTCACCGAAGAGGTGGTGGCAGAGGAAAGCTCCTCTAAAAAAAGCAGTGGGGCAAAAACAAGCAACACAAGTAGCACAAGTAGTGCCTCTACGGGCAGCACCACGAGCAGTGCAGGGGTTACGGTGAGCGATGTTGACACTGCCAGTAGCACTGCGGTGGATAGCGCAAGTAGCAGTACTGCGGTGCAATCGGATGCAGGGGTGAGCCAGTCGGATTATGAGGTGGACACTGCGGATTTATACGAAACAGCGGCGGTGGAAACACCCGCCACGATAGAGGTGCAGCGTGATACCACAGCGGATGCGGTGAGCAGCATTGCTGAGATGGAAAATGATACAGATGAAACAGTACAGGCGGGCAGCACAAGCAGCGGAACCCAAAGCACTGACGATGGCAGCACAAGCACAGCAAGTGTGCTAGATAGCATAGTGGCAAGTGACGCAGCACTGGCAAGCCAGAGTGTGAGTTCAAAATCAGACGCAGAAAGCCTTTTGTCTGATTATTACTACACCGAAAGTGATGCGGTGACTGCGGCAAACGAGGCGCTTGCGACCTACTTAACCACTGCGCCAGATGAATATACCAGTAGCTATCAAGAGCAAATCGATGCTTTGTTAGAGCAGATACTCACCCGCGATGATTTCACCTATGATTTCGATGCGGACCCATTGTATCAGCAATACAAAAACCAATACGAGCACAATGCTCTGCTTGCCATGCAGGACACCATGGCGCAGGCACAGACGGCGACGGGCGGTTATGGCTCTAGCTATGCGGTGCAGGCGGCAAGTGGTGCGTATCAGAGCGAGCTGAACCAGTTGACAAGCGAAATGCCAGAGCTATACGCCCTTGCATACAGCTTGTACAGTGATGAAGGCACCAATATGCTAGATAATCTATCTGCCTTAACCGACCAAGAGGAGCTTGCACAGACGCTTTATCAAGACCTTGTGTCGAATTATTACACTGGGCTTGAGGCTTCGACTGAGGCGGCGGAAAATGCTTATGCCAAGGATTATGAGCAGTACGAAGGCTCGGTTAGTTACCTACAAGAGCTGCTTGATTATTATGCAGGGCAAGAGCAGCAATCTTTTGAAAACGACCAGACACAGCTAGAATATGAACTTGCGGTAAAAGAATACGAAGAAAGCGTGCGCCAGTGGGAAGAGGCGCAAAACCAGTGGTGGACAAGCTACTACGCATCGCAAGCGGCTTCTAGCAGCACTAGCAGTACTAGCAACACTAGCACAACGAGTAGCACAAGCAGTACAAGCAACAGCGTAAGCAGCAGCACAAGCAACGCGGTTACCTTGAGCGATGCCGCGCAGGATTTAAAGACAACGATCACCCAAGAAATGCGCAACTATGCGGCAATGACGGGCGAAACCGTTACATCGGATGATATTGCGGCGCAGGTGGAAAACATCTTGCTGAGCTATTATCGCAATGATGTCATTACCAAAGAAGAGGCAAATGCCATTGGCGCGTCCTATGGTGTGAGCTTCTAAAAAAATGGCATGCGGTAGCTTGCCGCTTTGCAATGGTTCTGCCAGTAAAACCAAACCCACTCGTTCGGGCGGATGGCACGGTTTTACTGGCAGTTTTTGCGTTGTATAGGAGGACTTTTTTGCTTGCAAAAATAGACAAAGGTTTTGTTTTATGCTATACTACACACATTATAGCCATTTTGCGCAGAGGGATGTGTTTCATTCTGCGTAATTACCTAAAATACAAGCAGTTTCCTTGCGTTTGGTGAAGGAGAAGCGCCCAGTGCAATGGAATGGTATAGGAGGATGTATGAAACGGGAACCAGAGAACACCCTGCCACAGCAGGTGGCGGTCACAAAATTTGTCTACAAAGGACTACGTGGTGTGCGCCGTGTGCGCCCTGTTCAGGATAGTGTCATCGATGCACAGATTGCGCGCCTTGTCAAAAAATTCGAGTGCGCTGATGCCGCAGAGCTGCTCAGCAGTGTGGATGAATACGAAACCCTTGATCAGATGAAAGATGATTTGCGCCGTGCCAAGGAAATCCAATATGCGCAGATGGAAGAAAGTGCACTACAAGACCGTTTGCTTGCCCAAGCAGCTGAGGCGATGGAACTAGAATTGCCGATGCAGCAGCTTTCTGCGCGGGCGGATCAAGCCTTACAGGCAGAGGAAAAAGCCTACCTTGTGCAGCATACCACCCTCGATGCCTATCTTGCTATGTTGAAAAAAAGCAGAGAAGAATATAAGGCGGCTTTGCTTGCAAAAGAATGCCTTGCTTTTCGCAAAGCAGTGCTGATTGAACAGGTTGCAAAGGTAGAGCGAATTGCCATCACACCTCAAGAGATTGCCGCGGAATATCAGGACATTGCAAATCATCGCGGCACTGATTTATCTGTCGCAAAAAAAGGCTTGACCGAGCAAACGGTTGCGCATGCCTTGACGGTACGCAAGGTGCGCGCCCTTTTGGTGGAGCATGCAGAAATCGCAACAACTACCCTACAAAACTAGACTGTTAGGAAAAGGATTATCGCTATGAATTTTGTCGCAAAATATGCTGTCCAAACCTTAATGAAACGCACCCACCCCATCATCAACCGCAAGGAATGTTGGGAAATGCGCCCCCATACTGATAAATGCAAGGCATGTGTGGAAATTTGTCCCCATGCAGATGATATTTTTAAGCGACCTGGGCTTGCCAAAAGTTGGGATAAATGCACCGATTGTGGGATGTGTGTTTCGGTTTGTAAGACACGTTGCATCACCCCTTCGCGCCAGAAGGTTGATGCGGATACCTCGCCCGTAGAGCTGCCCAATGATTGCGTTTGGATTGGTTGCACCAAAAGCAGTCGCGAAAATGATTTGGTGCGAGATTGTATCGGTGCAATCTCGTGGGAAACCCTTGCTTATTTGGCACTCTGCAAAAAGGTGATTTTAGACGTTACCCCCTGTGGCGAATGTGAAAATGAAGCCTGCGCAAGCCATCTGCGCAGTGTGCTTGAGCGCACGGTGGATTTTCTGGGTACCGAAAAATTTGAGGCGCGTGTCGCTCTTGCGTATGAGCAAGATGAATTGCCCTTTATCCGCCAAGAGTTCACCCGCCGCGATTTGATGGGTAAAATGACCGAGGGCTCAAAGGTGAACGGCAAAAAAATGCTGCGCAAAATGCCTTTCTTGCAAAATGGCGATGATGCGCATCAATATGATTTCCGCAAAATGTTACATGACCGCATTAAATATCTCAAGAGTAAGAGCGAAAGTGAAACACCAGTGACTTATGGCTTCCGTCTGCCGGTTGTCAATGATAAATGCTATGGCTGCGAAAAATGCGTAAAAGCATGCAAGACCAAAGCGCTAGAGCTCATTGCAGATGGTGAGGGCAAGGGCAAGCTCGTCATCACCGCATGGAAGTGCAGTGAGTGTGAGCAGTGCCGCCTATCCTGCACGGAAAAAGCGATTGATGCCTTTGCACTGCGCCAGATTACAACCCTTGGTCCCATCGCAGTGAAAAACATGGATATTTACTATTGTCCACAGTGCGGCAAGGCGAAAAAACCAAATGCTAACCGTGAAATGTGCGTAACGTGCGATATCCGCGAGCGCTCGCGTAAGCGCGCAGAGGAAAGCAAGGTGCGCCAAGCAGAGCGTAAAAAAGAAATCGAAGCCCGCAAGGCAGAACGTGATGCTAAAAAAGCCGCTGAGGCAGAGGCGGGTATCGATGCAAATGATGCACTACCAGTGGTAGCCGCCGTGGCAGAGCAAGCAACCCCTGCCGAAGCACCCGTGGCAAAACCAAAGAGAAGCCGTGCTGCAAAAGCGGTGAAAGTGGTGAAAGAAGAGATGGCAGCGGAAGAGGCAGCAAAACAAGCTGCCGCGCAAGCCGCAGCCACAGAGGAACAAGGATGAGCGAGCAAAAACGAATTGCCGATTATGGTTATCAAATCGGCGAATTCCCCAAAGGCAAGCGCAATAAAATCACCGATGTGGCAGGGGTCACGGTGGGGCATTGGACGCACCACAGCGACACACAGCATACAGGGGTGACGGTTATTGTGCCGCATGAGGGGAATGTCTACCTCAAAAAACCAGTGGCGGCAAGCTATGTGCTAAATGGCTATGGCAAAACGGCGGGTTTAATGCAGGTAGAAGAGCTCGGCTATCTTGAAACACCTATTGCGCTGACGGGCACCCTAAACGTGGGGCTTGTACAGGATGCGTTGGTGGAATATACCCTTGCGCAGTGCGAAAAAGATGGGCTGCAAATCCGCAGTATCAACCCTCTTGTGGGCGAGTGTAACGATGGCACTCTTGGTAATAACCACCGCCGTTTGGTGGGGCGGCAGGAAGTGTTTGCCGCCCTTGCTAGTGCAAGCGCAGAGTTTGCAGAGGGTGATGTCGGCGCGGGTAGTGGGATGATTTGCCATGAACTAAAAGGCGGCATAGGCTCTGCAAGCCGTGTGGTGACGTTTGGCGAGGCGCAGTACACCATTGGGGTGCTTGTGCAAGCGAACCATGGGCAATTGCCTGATTTGCAAATTGCCGGAAACCCCATCGGCAAAGAAATTGCCGCAAAGCTGCAAGACCCAACCCCGCGTGAGCGTGAACAGGGCAGTTGCATGATGATTTTGGCAACCGACCTGCCCTTATCTGACCGCCAACTGCGGCGGGTAATTAAGCGGATGGGCGCAGGGCTTGTGCGAAATGGCAGCCGCCTTGGACATGGATCGGGTGATGTCTGCGTTGGGTTTACGACGGCGAACTGTGTTTTGGAGAAAGACAATGTGCCTTTTTCTATCCAAACAATATTGCAAGAAAACTTGATAGATACGGCATTCCGTGCCACAGTAGAAGCCTGTGAAGAGGCAGTGCTGAACGCAATGGTCTGTGCGCAGACGGTACAAGGGGCAGATGGCAAATGCTATTATAGCTTGGCGCACTTTTTATAAAGCGGGATTTGGCGCGTTTCCCATAGTAGAAATACTTCGAGATGTTGTGTCAAAAGATTGCTGAAAAGTGACCGAAAACGGATGAATTTGTTTAAGTTAGTATTAGTTTTAGGGCAGGGGATGATGTTTTTTGTGACATTGTTCCCTTGACCTTTTCGCCACTCTTTGCTATACTAAAGTAAAGATTGGCAGCCAAATACACATTGTTACGATGGGGTAACGAATTGCACCGCATTTCGTCGCCCTATTTTTATAAATTGTGCGTGTGCGTGGGCAGAAAACACAGCCAAAGGGAAAGTGCTGTGGCAAACGCATTGTCAATCGCGAACGCAAGAAAATTATGGAGGATTATTTATGAAACATCAAATTTCACGCCGCGACTTTCTAAAAGCAAGTGGCGCAAGTGCACTGGCACTCAGTGCAATGGGCATGACCGGTTGCAGCAGCGATAGCAGCAGCACCTCTAGCACCTCTTCGAACGGAAGCAGCTCCTCGAGCGATGCAACCGTAGACACCACTTATAGCATTTTATATTCTGCTCAGCCTGCTACCCTAAACTACCTCACCACTGGTACCGTTGCAGAACGTCTTGTTGGCGCAAACTGTGTGGATACCTTGGTTGAATTCGACAACAAAGGTGCACTCAAAGAAGGTCTTGCAACAGACTGGACTTGGGACGCTGACAGCCTAACCTGGACCTTCAACCTACGCGAAGCACAGTGGATTGATTGCTACGGCGAATATGTTGCTGAAGTTACCGCACAGGATTTTGTGGATTCCATGAAATACATTCTGACCCCTGCCTATGCTTCTTCTACTGCAAGCCTCATCACCGCTTACATCGTAGGCGCAGATGAATACTATGATTATAACGTATACCTAGCTTGCGCTGAAGCAGGTCAGGTTGATGAAGATGGCACCACCTACTCCGTAGATGCTTCTGGCAACGTTGTGGTAACCACCGATGGCGCAGAAACTGTATATGCACCTGTTGCTTTTGAAGATGTTGGTGTAAAAGCAGTGGATGACCACACCCTAGAATACAGCCTTACTTATGATTTTGCTGGCTTTATCAGCTTGCTTGTTTACCAGACCTATGAACCTGCTTATGGTCCTCTGCTTGATGAAATGGGCGATATGTTCGGTACCAGTGCAGAAACCATGTACTACTGTGGCGCATACTACCTCAGCGAATACATCTCGCTTGAGTCTTGGGTTATGACCAAAAATGCTGGCAACTATGATGCAGACAATGTAAAAGTAGAAGCACTTAGCCGCAAATACAACTCGGAAGCAACCACCATCGGTCCTGAAATGATCAAACGTGGCGAAATCGATGAAGCAAGCATTGGCTCGGATATCCTAGATGCATGGCTTGCAGATGATGCAACCAAAGATTTGGTTTCGATGGATCGCCCAAGCACTGGCTACACTTACTTCTACCTATTCAACTTCGCAGTATATGCTTACAGCAACACTAGCGTATCGGTAAGTGGTATTGATGCAGATTATGCTCCAGACAACTGGGTAAAAGCAATCAGCAACAAAAACTTCCGTAAGAGCATCCAGTGTGCCATCGATAACAACCTTGCACTGGCTGTTACCGCACCAGAAGGCTATGAAAACTACAAACTAAATACCGTTACACCTCCTTCCTTCTGCGCAAATGCAGACGGTGTTGACTTTACCGAATGTGGTGGTCTTGCAGCAATTGGCGAAATGTACAACGAAGCAGACGCTCAGGCTTACCGTGATGCAGCCATCACCGAGCTTACCGCTGCGGGTGCAACCTTCCCAATCACTATTCAAATCCCTTACAACCCTTCTACCACTGACTGGGACAAGCAGACCATCGTGCTCAAACAGCAGCTTGAAAGCGTGCTTGGCACCGATTACATCAGCTGTGTCATCACCGAAGGTCCTTCGGATAGCTTCCTTTCTGATGTACGTCGTGAAGGCAAATACTGCTTCCTACTGTGCAACTGGGGCGCTGACTACTCTGATCCAGAAACTGAAACCGATCCATTCTACCAAGAAGAAGCAATGCGCGGCAGCCGTTACTGCTATCTGCGTACTGCGGTAGAAACTGGCATCGTAACCGGTGAAACCGCTGACACCATCATGGAATACATGACCATGATTGAAGCAGCAAAACTAATCACCTCTGATACCAATGCGCGCTACGAAGCATTTGCAGATGCAGAAGCACTTCTCATTGAGAATGCACTGGTTATCCCAATGGGTCTATCTGTTCCTGGTTATGTTGCAACCAAATTGAACTACTGGAACGGTCAGTATGCTTCGACTGGTTTCTCGAACAGCCGTTACAAAGGCATGACCAAAGAAGACCACTACATCACCATGGAAGAATATGCAGCAAACCGTGATGCCCGCTAAAAAATCGCAGGCAACCGCGTAAAAAAACAACACGAGCGCCTCCTCAAAATGCGAGGAGGCGTCTCGTTGTTTTCATGTGAAAATTCAGTAAATCAAGAAAGGTGCGAACAAGATGGCAAACTATCTCGTAAAACGCATGGCACGCTCGTTGATGACCTTGTTTATCATCGTAACGATTGTATTCTGTCTGCTGCGCTTAATGCCAGTGGAGGGTTACTTCTCGAACTATGATAAAATGAGCGATGCACAAATTCAAGCAGGGTTACAGGCACTCGGTCTGACGGATCCGCTGCCTGTGCAGGTGTTTAATTTCTGGAAAGCACTCCTGTTAGAGTTTGATTTAGGGGTCAGCAATATCTACCGTATTAACGTATCGGTAGTAGAAATTATTGCGGCAAAAATCCCTATCTCAATGAAAATGGGCGGCATGGCGATGATTTTATCGCTAACGCTTGGCATCCCCATGGGCATTATGATGGCGCGGCATAAAAACCACATCCCCGATAAAATTGGCACTACCATCATTGTTTGTATCCAGGCGGTGCCTAGCGCGGTGTATTACTTATACATTCAGATGTTCGGCACAACTGCGCTTGATGTTGGTTTGCTGTTTGTTGAAACCGATTGGAAATATTGGATTTTGCCTGTTTTTTCGATGAGCCTTGGCAACCTTGCGTTTTATGCGATGTGGTTGCGCCGTTATATGGTAGACGAAAGCAATAAAGATTACGTCCGCCTTGCGCGTGCAAAGGGTGTATCTGAAAACAACATTTCACGTAAACACGTCTTGCGCAATGCGATGGTGCCCCTAGTGCAGTATATCCCATCTGCATTTTTAAGCACGATTGTTGGTTCTATCTACCTCGAAAGCCTATACAGTATTCCTGGCATGGGCGGCTTGCTCGTTACCTGTATTCAAAAGCATGATAACACCATGGTACAGGGCATCGTATTGATGTATGCCTGTGTGGGTATCGTTGGTTTAATCCTTGGCGATTTGCTGATGGTCTTAATTGACCCACGTATTAGCTTTGGTAAGAAAGTAGGTGGGCGCTAATGGCAAATAAATTTAGTTATACCGCAGCAAAGCAAGAAGAGCTTGAAAAAGCGCTTGCACCAGAAATGAAAAAGGTATTAACCCAAGAGGAAGAAGATGCGCTGTTTGCTCTTGCGGATTTTGACGAAGCAAGTGCAGAGCATGCAGGCTACTCCAACTATTCTTATTGGGGTAGCACGGTGCGTGTGTTCCTAAAAAATAAGGTTGCGGTGGTGCTGCTTGTTGCACTGGCACTGGTGATTTCCTTTGCATTCTTGCAGCCTTATCTGCCCAATCAGCTTGACCCGAATTATTGCGCGATTGACCCTGAAACAGGCATCTCGTTCCGTAATATTTCCCCAGGCGAAAATGGCTTTGTCTGGGGCTCAAACTCCATCGGTCAAGATTTATGGGCGCGTATCTGGTCGGGTACCCGCACCAGTTTAACCATCGCGATCTGTGTTGCCTTAATTGAAGCAAGCGTTGGTATCACCGTTGGTGTGCTTTGGGGTTATGTCCGCAAGCTAGATTTCCTGTTTACTGAAATTTATAACATCTGCGATAATATCCCAAGCACCATTTTGCTGATTTTAATTTCTTATGTGGCAAACCCCAGTGTTGGCACCCTGATTTTGGGCATGTCGCTGACGGGCTGGATTCAAATGGCGCGTTTTATTCGCAACCAGATTTTGATTATCCGTGACCGCGATTACAACATTGCTTCGCGTTGCCTCGGCACTCCTACACCACGTATCGTATTGCGCAACTTGCTGCCATATCTTGTTTCGGTGGTTATGCTGCGCATGGCACTGACCATCCCCGCCGCAATTAGTAGCGAGGTGTTCATCACCTATATCGGTCTGGGTCTTTCGGTTGAAACCCCATCCCTTGGTAACCTGATCAATGACGGTCGTGTGGTTATGATGCAAGCCTCCTTGCGTTATCAGCTGCTTTATCCTGCCGCTATCCTCAGCTTTGTTACCATTTCGTTCTACCTCATCGGCAACGCCTTCTCAGACGCAGCCGACCCAAAAAATCATCAGTAAGGGGGATTGAATATTATGACAGATACCAAAGATATTATTCTTTCCGTCAAGGATTTGCAGATTGATTTTAGTTTGCGGGGCAAAACTTTGCATGCCATTCGTGGCATTGAACTTGATGTTACCAAGGGCGAGGTGCTTGCCATCGTGGGCGAATCAGGCAGTGGCAAATCCGTATTTACCAAATCCTTCATGGGCTTGCTAGACGGCAACGGTAAAATCGCGGGCGGCAGCATTGATTATTATGGTGCTGATAATGGCGAAATGCTTTCACTTTCAGAGCAAAAACCCGCAAAGGATTGGCTCAAAATTCGTGGGCATGAAATTGCCATGATTATGCAAGACCCCATGACAAGCCTTAACCCGCTTAAAACCATCGGTGAGCAAATCCAAGAAGCGGTAGAATTGCACCAAGGGTTAAAGGGTGCTGCTGCCAAGGAAAAAACCATGGAATACCTGCACGATGTTGGCATTCAAAACCCAGAAGTGCGTTATAAACAATACCCACATGAGTTTTCGGGTGGCATGCGTCAGCGCGTGGTCATCGCCATTGCGATTGCCTGTAACCCCAAAATCTTGATTTGTGATGAGCCCACCACGGCACTTGATGTTACCATCCAAGCGCAAATTCTAGAACTACTCAAAGAAATGCGGGTAAAATATAACCTCACCATCATCTTGATTACCCATGACCTTGGTGTGGTTGCAAACATTGCGGACCGTGTGGCGGTTATGTATGCGGGCGATATCATTGAGATTGGCACCGCAGATGAAATCTATTGTGACCCCTGCCACCCTTATACTTGGGCGCTGCTTTCCAGTATGCCGCAGGTTGGTGTCAAGGGCGAGGATTTGTTCAATATCAAGGGCACACCACCCAATCTATTTGCAAAAATTCAGGGCGATGCCTTTGCACCGCGCAACCCCCTTGCGCTCAAAATTGATTTTGTCAAACAGCCTCCTTACTTTGACGTAAGTCCTACCCACCGCGCGAAAACATGGCTGCTTGACCCTCGCGCACCCAAAATTGACCCACCCGCTGTGGTGGAAAAACTACGAAACGGAGGGCTGTAAGCAATGGCAGAAGAAACAAGAGAAGTGCTCCTTTCGGTCAAAGACCTAGAAATCACCTATGGCAGTGGCAAAAAAGCATTCCGTGCAGTCCAAAGCGCCAATTTCGATATTTATAAGGGCGAAACCTTCGGTCTTGTAGGCGAATCGGGCAGCGGCAAAACAACCATTGGTCGCGCCATTATGCGCATCATCCCCACCACAGGCGGGCAGATTTTGTATAAAGGCGACCAAATCAATGGCAAGGTCAGCAAAGCGCTTGATCAAAAGGTCATCAAAGAAATCCAGATGATTTTCCAAGACCCACAGGCAAGCCTAAACGAGCGCGCCAAGGTCAGCTACATTGTTGGCGAAGGGCTGATGAATGTGCGCAAAGACTTAAATGCAGCACAGCGCGAAGAAGCCGTCAAAAAAGCACTGTTAGAGGTTGGCTTGTTGCCTGAATTTGCAAGCCGTTTCCCACACGAATTCTCGGGCGGTCAGCGCCAGCGTATCGGCATTGCTCGTGCGCTGATTGTTGAGCCAAGTTTTGTGATTGCAGATGAACCAATCTCCGCGCTTGATATGTCAATCCGCGCACAGGTGCTGAACCTATTGCGTGAAATGCAAAAAGAACGTGAGATTACCTATATGTTTATCGCGCACGATTTGTCGGTTATGCGCTATATCTCTGACCGCATTGCCGTCATCCGCAAGGGCGAAATTGTAGAGCTTGCAGACGCAGATGAAATTGTGGTCAATGCAATCCACCCTTACACTCGCAGCTTGTTGTCGGCTATTCCCATGCCAGACCCCCGCAGAGAACGTGAAAAGAAGCTGATTACCTATGACCCGGATATGCACGATTATGCAAAGCAGCCTGCTACATGGCGGGAACTTCGCCCCAATCACTTTGTGCTTTGCAACGATGCCGAAGCCGCAGAATGGGTTTGATTTCAAAGGGATAATGTGTTAAAATAAAAGCACCAAAGGCCGTCATGCGCTGCATGGCGGTCTTTTTATATTGTTGTTTTTATGGTTTTTACCCATGATAT
The DNA here is from genome assembly GCA_044426225.1 of Faecalibacterium sp. Classification (GTDB taxonomy): domain Bacteria; phylum Bacillota; class Clostridia; order Oscillospirales; family Ruminococcaceae; genus Faecalibacterium. The sequence continues at coordinate 22,067 of JAWXUQ010000037.1, forward strand.
AAGTTGAAACAAACTCATAGATAGATTACTGTTAGAATTTGTTGCGATTGTTCACCATGGTGAGCAGAGCCTAGAAAGGGGAATGCTATGTTTTTATTACTCGGCGTGGGCGAGGGCGACCAAGATTTAAACCTACATCAGCCCATCACCTGCCCGGTTTGCGGTAAAAAAGCCCACCTAGAGGCTTATTTTCATTACACCTCATTCAATGTCTTTTTTGTGCCTGCCTATAAATATCAAAAGCAGTATTATGCCGTTACCTCTTGCTGTGGCGCAACCTGCCCGATTACCGAGCAACAGGGCAAGAATATCTACTGGGGGCAGATTGAAGCCTTGCCGCTCAAAAGCCTTGCGCTCGGGGCAACTACTGGCTTTAAAGCATGCAAGCACTGCGGCTTTGACACCATGGAGCCCTATCAATATTGCCCAGTCTGCGGCAAACCCCTTGGCGGTGCAGCACAGCCCAAAATCATTGCAAAAAAATAACGTAACGTTGCCCCATGGTAAACGCAATGCGGGCGCAGCGTAAAATGAATAAATACCAAGAACAGGAGAAAAACGATGCAAATGATTAAATTAATGGTTAGAACGCTGATGTGCTATCTATTTGTTATGGGTGTATTTATCTTTGCGCTCATTGTGTTATGGGGTGGGCTTGACCAATTCATCGCGTTGCCGCTTGTGGGAAAAGTCGGCTATTTTGTTATTCTAATCTTGCCTTATCTGTTGTATTTGCTCTATACCCAGACCAAAGCCTATCAAATACCACAACTGAAAATGTTGTCCGGCAAGCTGTTAAAAGAAGCCATCCGTAAAGATACCCTTGAAGTATTCCCCGATGCGCAAGGGGTAAAAATAGGGCAGTTTTGGCTAGAAGTCACGCGCTATGGGATTGTTTTTAAGCAAAAGAAATATATCAAGCTAGATTTATTGTCGGGTGTTTGCGTTGACCGCCTTGTAAACAGTTATAAACCTGAAACAAGGGGAAGCACAACCTATTATTTTGTGGATGCAATTGGCACGATTGTTGTGATGGAGCAGTGCTCAAAACTGACAAGGCAAGTCGCGGAAAAGCTAGCGCAAGAGATTATCCGCCGCTCAGGTGCAAAGCCGATGACCTATGCTGAAATGAAAGCATTTTCAAAACAGAGAAAGGGCGAAACCAGTATGGGTGCCCAACAGAAAGGAACAGCATCATGCTGAAAACCACCCTCATTGGCACAGGGGGCACCATGCCCCTGCCAGAACGCGCACTTGCATCCCTCGCCATCAGCGTGGGCGGGCGCAACATCCTCTTTGATTGTGGGGAAGGCACCCAAGTCGCTGCCAAAAACGCGGGCATTAGCCTGTTTAAAATTGACCTTATCTGCCTTACGCATTACCATGGTGACCATATTTTTGGCTTACCCGGTTTGCTGCAAACCATGGGTAGCCTAGGGCGGTTAGAGCCAGTGCTTGATT
>JAWXUQ010000130.1:0-3655 GCA_044426225.1 Faecalibacterium sp.
CCTCGCGATGGACACCCTTGCTTTCGGCTAACGCTTCCTACTACCGAGCGCGTAGTGGACTTTCACCACCAAGTTATCGCCCATGCTGGGCGCACTAACAGCACCGCCCCTGCGAGCAATCGCAAGGGCGGTGTTTTTTTGTATTGTATTTTTAGGTTTCGGGAACTTCTTCCGACACAACCGCCGGGGCTTCTAGCGCGGGTGCGCCTTCGCCCGCTTTGCTCTGCCCTAGATATTCGGGCAGCTTCATCCCTGCTAAATCAAACATATCGTTCATGGGTGGGATACTCTTCATCAGGCCAGACAAAAAGTTTGCAGTCGAGGATTTGCCATCCGCTGCGCCATTGCCGCCATCCCAGACAGTAATCTTATCAAATTTGATGTTTTTGATGGACTCAACTTGGATTTTCAGCAAGTCCTCCATCTTATCGGTCAGCATCAGCTTGAGGGCATCGTCTGGGTTGCCGCCCGCTGCATTCACAATCTGGGCAAGACCGGCCGCTTGCTTGGTGAGGATTTCCTGCATACCGCGGGCTTCCGCTTCCATTTTAAGGTAGATTGCGTCTGCTTCGCCCTTGGCTTGGATGCGGATTTTTTCCGCTTCTGCGCCCGCTTCAAGCTCTAGCTTGCGTTTGGCGATTTCCGCCTGGATGATAACGTCTGCTTCGAGCGTTGCTTTTTCACGGGCGGCACGGGCGGCTTCTGCCTCTTGTTCAGCGGCATAGGCTTCTTCGAGGGCTTTTGCGGCTTGGATTTTTTCTGCTGAGGTCGCTAGGCGCAATGCCTCTGCCTCTTTTTCGCGGCGCTGCGCATGGCTGATGGAAATTGCGATTTGGGCGGTGTTTTCACCCGTAATGGCGAGGGACTCTGCCTCTGACACCTTAACACGTTGGTCTTTTTCCGCATTTGCCTGACCAATCGCACCATCGCGTTCTTTTTCTGCAACCGATTTTTTCGCATCGTTGATTGCCTTGGCAGCGGCTTCTTTACCGAGGGCGGCGATATAGCCCGACTCATCGGTGATATCGGTCACGTTCACGTTGATGAGACGCAGACCGATTTTCTTCAACTCTGTTTCCACATTGCGAGAAACCGCTTCTAGGAATTTATCGCGGTCGGTGTTGATTTCCTCAATGTCCATGGTCGCGATAATCAAACGCAGCTGACCAAAGATGATATCCTTGGCTAATTCTTGGATTTCATCCAAATGCAGCCCAAGCAAACGCTCTGCCGCATTTTGCATGACGCCATTTTCAGTCGAGATACCAACGGTAAAACGGCTTGGCACATCGATACGGATGTTCTGGCGGGACAGCGCATTTTTCAAATCCACCTGAATGGAAAGCGGGGTGAGGTCAAGGTATTCATAGGCCTGCACCACAGGAATGATAAAGGATGCACCACCGTGGATACATCTCGCACTGCGGGCAGTGCCGTCCTTGTTCTGCCCGACCTTACCATAGATGACAAGCACCTTGTCCGAAGGGCATTTTTTATAGCGGCTCAGTAAAACAATCAAGAGAGAAAGCACAAGCAGGGCAATCACACTGATTAAAATAGGTACTTCAATAGGCATAAGATTTTCCTCCTCTTATTTTTTGGTCACGATTAAGATATTCGGGGCGCTCCATGCAATGACCGTCACGGCGGCGCCTGTTTCGATGGGCTGCGCGTCATCCGTCATGGCATCAAACTCTGTATAGCGCTCTGCCACCACGGCGCTAATTTTGCCAAGCCCACTGCGCTGTGGCGGGATTTTGATGTAAACCGTCGCGCTCACGCCAAGGGCATCGGACACTTGGATGTTGCCGCTGTCCTGTAATTTGATGAATGCCGCAAAGGCAAGCGCCATCAAGAACATGCAGATAACCCCAAGCAGGACACCGAGCAATATCGCGAGAACGGTGGGCAAACCGAGCTTTAAAAACAAAATAGATGCCCAACCAAAGACGCAAAAGAAGCTGACAAAGCCTTTGACGGTAAACAGCTGCACACCGCTGCCCATGGCAGGGTCTAAGATGCCATCGCCATCAAGGTCTGTATCGGCATCGAAGGACGAAAAGACCACCAAAACGGTCTGAACAATCAGGGTGAGGGTTGCCGGAATGGCAAGACATGCAAGCCCCTGTTCGAGTGATGTAAGTGCTGACCACCATGCTAACATATTCGTATCATCTCCCATCTCATCGTTCTGATTGTTGGAACACATCTGCTGCGCCCCGCGTGCAGATAAGCACCGCCAAGCACTTCGCCGCTGCGCACCGCCATCGCGGGGAAAGCAGATTTCTTTGTGGCAGCATTACAGTTTGCAATCGCCCATTTCAGCACTCCGATATAGCAGCATCGCCTGCTGCTTATACTGGACTGACCGATGTGCCATCAGCATCATCTCTAGCACTTCCATCAGCCGTTTCTTGGCACCGGGCACTGGCTCTGCGTAATCTGCCAAAACCTGCTGTAACACAGCTTGTATTCCCTGCATCGAAGGCACAAGCCCCTCTGTTTGGAATACCACCTGCACAAAGTAAAAATAAAGCTGACTGTCTGCAATGAAATCATCCTCTTCTTTTGCAAGAATGCCATTGATATGGGCAAGCAGATTGCAAATCACATCGAGCGGCAGCGCATCTTTTAATAGATTGATGCAGATGATGCGACACAGCTGATTTTTGCTATATTTTTTGTCTTTGGGCGGCGATACAAATTTGCGTTTGACCCAGTTTTGTACTGTATGGCTCTCTAGCCCTGTAATGGTGCACACCTGTGATAGCACAAGCCCCCCCGCCATGAAGATAGAACGAAAGATTTCTTCACAGTTTAGGTTTGTGCCCTCTAATTTTGTACCAGGCAGTTGGTGCAAGCCTTATCACCCCTTTCTGATGAGATTATATTATCACACGGTCAGCTGACCGTCAATAGAGTTTTTGTGAACTTGTGCATAGTGACAACAATCTTTGTCAGTTTTGTTCAAGTTTTGAGGCGCTGCGCACCAATTCGACCGCTGCCACCAGAAAGCACCGCATTGCGCGCTGTTTTTTGATACACACTTCACGGTGCGCCACCAGTGCACTAGCCGCTGTTTCCCGGTTCGCTATGTCCGCTTTGTGGTGCGCCATCCCCCTCAGCCCTGCGTTTTAGGCGGCGCGGGCGGTCGAGTGGAATGTCTAAGAAATTCGCCTTTGGGATTTCTGCGCGGGTGGGTAGGATGTTGTGCCCGCTCTGCCCGCCGCGTTTGTTTTGCAAAAAGGCCGCGCGGGTATACAGATGATGTTCGCACGCGTCCGCTAAGATTTTGCGGGCATACAAAAAGTTTTTGCTGCCAGCCTCTACCATTCGCTCAAGCGCATAGAGGATTAAATCGTCTGTACAGCCTTGCTGCTGATATTCAGCCATGCACTGCGCCACATGGGGCGGCAGTGCCCCCATGTTTTGTTCCCAAAACACCAAAAAAGGGATGGCGGCTGCGGCTGCGGCACGTTCGCCCCTTGCTGCGCCCGCAGGGATTGCGCAGGAGGTTGCCGTTGAAGCTGCCGTTGCTGCTGCCGTTGTAGTTGTAGTTGTAGTTGGGGTTGGAGTTGGAGTTGGGGTTGTGCGTATGGTGGAAAAGCATATTGCTGTGTGTTTTTATCTCCAGCTAAATAAGCAATTGGTGCAA
>JAWXUQ010000131.1:0-3519 GCA_044426225.1 Faecalibacterium sp.
ATGCACTTGTGGAAAAAAATTATTGCACAGAAGACGAAATTCTCGCCTTGAATGACGTTGTTTCGGCTTATTTAGAGCTTGCTGAAATGCAGGCTAGACGTAGGATTCCGATGTATATGAGCGATTGGATTGAAACTCTAGATGGATTTTTAAAGCTATCTCGCCATGAAATTTTAACCCACGCTGGTTCGATCAGCGCAAAAACTGCCGAACAAAAAGCCAAGGAAGAATATCAAAAATATAAAACAATGCAGATAAATGGTATGTCACAGGTTGAAAAAGATTACGTCAAAATCCTTGAAGAAACACAAGTAAAACTACTAAACGCCGGAGACAACGAGTAGTAGAACCTACAGAAAATAAAATGCTAGTCTTATTTTTGCAAAGCAAAACTTAAGGACAAGTTGTTCCATAAAAAATCAAATGCATATCTCATTTTCAACCAAAGCAACACTCAAAACACTTGTTCTGATCAATCATATCTGCAAAATGCCACGGAGCTAAAGTATCTCCGTGGCATTTTGATTGTATCTATGAGTGCGCTAATCATTGCCCATTGTTATGTTAAGCTTTGCGTTTACCAAATCTTTAAATTCTCTATCTGTTTTGATCATTGACACCACTTTATTTTCCAAACTAACTTTCTTTGTACAACCCAATACACTTAGCAGTTCTTTTATAACAAATTTTCCCGAAACAATTTGCATTAATCCATCATAGTCGCGATTGGTAGCATATGTATCAAATTCACCAATAAAACGCTCTATTTCTTCTAATATAGTTTTTTTGTTCTCTGCGTTTTTTTCATCAATATTAGAGTCTAGTTCATTGTTATATCTCAGCTTACCGGCCGTAATAATTTTATAATATTAATTTGAAACCCTTGTTTTATAAGGGTTTCAGTTGTTTATATGTCCAAAATATGTCTACAGATTAGATAAGTCTATTTTATTAATAGCTGTAACTAATGCATCATCTTTAACATGTGTATATATTTTTTCGGTTACATCTAACGCTTGTAAGCAGTCAAGTAAAATGTACCAATTTCCGCCAGAAAGTGTACCACCAAATTCATCTTGTTTTTTTGTGCGTTTCGCCATAAAGTGTACCAGTGTTACATCTTACCTGTAATGGATTGGTGGTGCTCTAGTCGATAACTGTTGCCGGTTAAATTAATAATCTCGCATCGGTGAATTAAACGGTCAAGAATGGCAGTTGTAATGGTTGCATCCCCAAGAAAGGCCGTCCATTCATCAAAGCCCTTGTTCGAGGTAATAATCAGTGAAGTATTTTCTGCCATGCTAGAAACAAAACCGAAAAATAAATTTGCTTCTGTTGCGCTCAACGGCATGAACCCTACTTCGTCAACCACTACCAATGCTGCTTTGTGCAAATATTGTATTCGTCGCTTGCTCGAAGGTGAGATTTCTTTTGTCTTTAAAATCGACATCAGGTTATCTAACGTTTCAAACGCCACGATATAACCAAGGTCTAACGCACGCGCAGCCAGTGCCAATGCAAGGTGCGTTTTTCCAACACCAGGTGGTCCCAGAAAACAAATATTGTACGCTTGTTCCAACCAAGTCATATCGCAAAGCCGCAACATTTGCTCTCTAGAAACACTGCGTTGAAAACCAAAATCAAAGGATTCCATCGTCTTTTCTGCCAATAAATTAGCACGTCTTCTACGCAGCTCATTTTGCTTTTGGGTGCGCAAACGCTGTTGCTCTTGCAAAAACAATTCAACCGATTCAAGTGGAGTGAGCGCGTTTTGGTTTTCAAATAATGTGTTGAAATCCACATCCTGCATCCGCAGAGAAGTGCTTAGTTGTTGTACGCGTTCGAGGGGTGTGTTCATTTTGCAGCACCTACTTTCGCATAGATAGAAACGTCTCGTTTTTGCGTAGTGACATGGTATTTCACATCATCCACCGGGATTACAATGTTTGGAATTTCAACTGTTTTTGGTGTTTGCTGTGCAATATGTGCCAAGAAATCTCGCAGGGTATTTGCGCTGTAAATACGGTTGTCGGTACAAAATGCAACTGCTTGTAGCACACTTTCGAGGTCATATTGGCAGATTAGTGAACTTACCAATTGAAACTGGTCACGTGCATATCGACTCTTTTCTGTGCGAATACCATTTAAGAATACATCTGCTTTTTTGTTCAGTTGTTCTGACAATTCGGCTTGTATTTTGTCAAGACTAGAAGTGCGGTCACGCCTGTGGTTTTTGCTTTGTATCAGCAATCCGCGCCCTGTTTCTAGCGAATGTTCACAAATGAAGTCACCAAAGGTTGTCAGAATCGATAATGTGTTCTCGGTTATTTCCAGTTTTACCTCGCGCTGATTGTTGTAGGTGCCAAGTGGAACGGAATAGCGATTACTGCCATATAGAATGGTATTGTCCTTGCGCACCATTCTGCAAACAGAGGGCTCTGGTGCATCTTTCGTTGCAATTAAAGGCTTTAGAAATTCACGTTCTTCCAAAAACACTTCGGCAGGGATGCATTTTGTAGTGCCGTGCACCTTTGCATTGCCTGTTCGGTTAAGCCACTCTAAGCAGCTATGATTTAAAATATCATCGTCGGCATACAGGCGATTGTTTAAGAAATTGCCCTTAATATACTTTACTGTGTTTTCGATCTTACCTTTGCTCTCGGGATCTGCACCACGGCACAGATAAATTTGCATTTTACAATCTTGTCTGAATTTTTCAAATTCGTATGTGTAGATAATATCGCCAGTATTTTCGCTACTGCACACAATGCTATCTTGGTCAAATACCATCTCTTGAGGTATACCGCCAAAATAGTGAAAACACCTGTGACAAATTTTCACGAGATCTGCACTCGTGAATGGACGGCTTTGCGTTTCGGCATATTTGTAGCGAGATGCTGATAGCAGAAATGCTGCAACAAACACCTTCTGCCATCCACCGTTCACACGTTTCAAGGTGGTCTGTCCGAAGTCAACTTGAATTTGTTGCCCCATTGGTAGTTCGGGCACCGCTTCATAGGAACGAGGATTTGGTCTTTTGTACAGATGATATTCTTCTCGCAACTTCTTAACAAAGCGTGAAACAGTTCTTTCGCTAAAAGATGCGTCGTAATGTTCCTTGAGCCAGTCACAGACTTGCGCGGCGCTTAGGGTGGGATAATCACGAAGCCAGCCAACGATGCGCTCTCGATATACGTTTAAACATTCTTCTCGTCGATTTATTTCGGCATATTGCTTATACTCTTCTACGCTCATTGTCCAATAGCGTCTTACGGTTTTGCGATGAAGATTTAATTGGTTTGCCACAGCACGTTGCGAAAAGCCTGCTGTTTTTAGTTGTTGTACCTTGCTATACATATCGTACCCCTTCATTTTTCCACGCCTTTCATTTGGTCTTTTTTCATTTTACCAAATATTTGGCGATTCGTTAAGTGGTACACTTTGTGGCGCATTTTGGTACACTTCTAGTGGCGCGTTTTGGTACACTTTATTTTACCATTTACACTCTGCTATGAAAGG
>JAWXUQ010000003.1:0-72990 GCA_044426225.1 Faecalibacterium sp.
ATCATAGGTGAAGGCTGCACCCTGTGCACCTGTTGCGCCTGCCGCGCCGGTATCACCCGTGTCGCCTTTTTCACCTTTGAGCGCGGCGAGTTGTTCCACCGTGAAGTCATCATAGGTGAAGGCTGCACCAGAAGCCGACACCTCGGTATCTTGATAGCTTTCGCTTTCTGCGTCCCAAATCAGCCATGTTTCATCCGCACTCAAAATGGGCGCCTTAGCACCAATTTCTTGTAAGGCTGCCATCTGCGTTGCTGCGGTGGCTTCTATGCTATCAATGGCGCTTTGGGCGGCGGCGGTTGCGTCTGATTCTAACCCTTCGGCCAGTTCCACGGCATCCGCTAGGCTTTGTGCGGCAACTTCCACCGTTTCCACATAGCTGCTTGCCTGCTGTGCGGCAGCGGCAGCGATGGCGGCATCCTCTGCCACCGTTGCCACCCACTGCGCATAGATGCTATCGGTTTCACTAACAGCTTCTTCTGCCTCTAAATTTGCACCGCTTAGCACGGTATCGCAGATCTTTGCGTATGTGGTGGGAACGATTACTTGCCCCTCACAATCGACACCAAAAACACCTACCTTTAGGCAGGCACCTGCGCTTGCCATCACTTCGTGCGGGATTTCATAGGCGGCTGTTTTATCGGTGATGAGCACCGATTTTTCAACATCATCTGCCTGAAACACCGCCGTTGCGGTAAGTGCTGCCCAAACGGTGGGCTCAAACTCAAATTGCACGGCATTTGTTCCGGCGCTACCTGCCACAATCCGCGCTTCTTGTGGCGCAGTGCGTTGTATTTCGTTTTGATTTACTTTAAAATGTGTAATATTCACGCAAGTCTTTCCTTTCTGCTGCCGCATGCATCAGAACCGGAACACTGCCAAACCGCAAAAAGCATCTGCTCTTGCGGTCACTGCCCAGCCGATAGGCTAGGCGAAAATCACAGCCTCCTATTACACTATATGCAGAGGGCAGCTTGCGTGGTGCAGATATTTGGCAGTGCAATACATTGGGGGATGTACCACCTTGCTATGCAATCCGTTGCACCTGTTAGGGAAGCAGCAACCACTACGCACTAGCACACCGATTGCTTCGCACTTCCCCCTGTAATATTGCACCGCCAATACCCGTTGGGGGTGGGCAGCAGCAGCGCACCCTTGTTAAACCACAAAAACAATAACTTGTCAAATAGCAACAGCCCAAACCACAAGATGTAGTGGTTTGGGCTGTTTTAGCAAAAGAAAATATAAATTTTAGCATAAAAAATCGGAGTCGCTTTCACTACTCCGATTTCTATTGATTAAGCATGTACCAAGCAATGCACCATTTATAAAAGCAACTTCATTTATAAACTGCGCACCGACGCACCATCCTGCAAGGTGGTGCTTAGGCTGACACGCACTGGGGCAACATCTTTACTTTCGAGCCGCTCTAATAACGTTTTCGCGGTATAATAGCCAATTTGCTCAAGCGGTTGGGTAACGATGGTAAGCCGTGGATGGGTAATGCGGGATAAATCCATGTTATCAAAGCCAATGATGGAGATATCCTCTGGAATTTTGCGCCCAAGTTCATTTACCGCAATCATGGCACCGAGTGTCATCTCATAATTGGTGACAAAGACGGCGGTACAATCAGTTTGGGTGAGCAGCTTACGCATACTTTCATATCCGCCTTGCACGGTGTAATCACAGTGGCGGACATACAATTCATACTCTGGTGGGGTTAGCCCACGGGATGCAAAGGCAGCATAATAACCCGAAAGACGTAGTTTTGAAGTATAGATATGTTCAGGGCCTGCGATGATGGCGATATCGCGGTGCCCTTTTTCTAATAAATGGTCAGTAGCTTCTTCTGCGGCGGATTTGTTGTCAATTAAAATAGAGTCTACTTCCCCTTTGAGGGAGGGGACAATTCTATCAATCAACACCACTGGCACCCCTTGCTCAAGCGCGGGGGTCAGATGCCGCCCGTCACGGCAAACAGGCATGTTGATGATACCATCCACCTTTTTGCTGAGCAAAAATTGCACAGCGGCACACTCTCGCGCTTCATCGGTATGGCAATCACAGATGACGACACTATACCCTTTTTCTTGCAAAATCCCCTCAACCACCGTGATGATTTGGGTGATAAACAGGTTGGATAACTCAGGAATGAGCACACCAATCGCACGGCTGCGGTTGGATTTTAATCCGCGCGCATATTCATTGACGGTGTAATCTAGCTTTTTAATCGCCTTTTCAATCGCGGCACGGTTTTCCTCACGCAGGTTGCCTCCGTTCATATATTTAGAAATGGTCGCAAGGCTAAGCCCTGTTTCCCGCGCAATATCTTTAATAGTAGCTGCCATGGCAAATGCCCTCCTTTCCCATTTTGGGGTGCAATGCAGTTGATATCTCTTTATTATAATGGACGCGCCCCACCAAGGCAAGGCTTCCCAGAGAAAAGACCTCAGAATTTAGCAGTTCACACAAAACATTCCACCTTTTTTATTCGCACTGCACAAAGGCAATTTATTAAAGTGAAACGTTTTGCTTTTAAATCAATAATGCCACAAAAAAGTCGAAAAGTCAACCTAAAATCCATTGACAAACCCACACTTTCGTGTTATTTTAAAGAAAACGAAACGTTTCGCTTTTATCTTTGTTTTCACAGCGACTTTGCGAAAGCTGTTTCCCCACCAACTGACAAACGAGAAAGGAACTTTACTTATGTTCGTAACCAGTACAGAAATGCTTAAAAAAGCACAAGAAGGTCACTATGCCATCGGCGCATTTAACTGCGAAAATATGGAAATGGCACAGGCCATCGTTGCTGCCGCAGAAGAACTGCGCGCCCCCGTTATGCTGCAAACCACTGGCAGCACGGTAAAATACGCAAACGTTGAGCTCTACTGCGCAAACGTCCGCGCCCTTGCTGAAAAAGCAAGCGTGCCTGTCTGCATGCACCTTGACCACGGCACAAGCTATGAGCTTTGCGCACAGGCCATCCGCGCAGGCTACACCAGCATCATGATTGATGGCAGCAAGCTGCCCCTAGATGAAAATATTGCCCTGACCAAAAAAGTTGTTGAAATGTGCGCACCCATCGGTGTACCCGTAGAAGGCGAGCTTGGTCAAGTTGGCGGCAAAGAGGACGATATCGAAGGCGAAGGCGGCTATACCATTCCCGCAGAAGCTGTCCGTTTTGAAGCAGAAACTGGCTTGAACTCGATGGCAGTTGGTGTTGGCACCGCACACGGCTTCTACGCTGTGACCCCAGTGCTGAACACTCCACTTGTCAGCGAATTGCGCGGCATGCTGAACGTACCAATGGTATTGCATGGCGCCTCTGGTCTTTCAGACGAAGCAGTGCAGGATTGCATCAAACGCGGCATGTGCAAAGTAAACTTTGCAACCGAATTGCGCGTAGCTTACACCGAAGGTGTCAAGAAAGTGCTTGCAGAAAACCCCAATACCATTGACCCTAAAGCATACGGTAAAGTAGGCCGCGAAAATGTAAAACAGCTTGTCATGAACCGCATGCGTGTTTGCGGCTGCGACGGCAAAGCATAAGAGAGGACAGACCATGGATAAAATTCTTCTCGGCATTGACATTGGCACCTCGGCCTGTAAGGTGGTTGCGTTCCGCCCAGACGGCAGCGTCGTGGGGCAGACCAATGCAGATTACCCTGTTTATTATCCACAGCCTGGCTATGTAGAGCAAAACGCAGAGGAATGGTATGCAGCAGTCTGCAAGGCCATCCACAATTTGATTGACGGCGGGATGAACCCAGCGGAAGTTGTCGGCATCGGCATTGATGGGCAAAGTTGGAGCGCGATTGCAGTAGATAAAGACTGCAACACCCTTGCCAACACCCCCATCTGGATGGACACCCGCGCGCAGGATATCTGCGATGAACTAAAATCCACCCTTGGGATGGAAAGCCGCCTGTTTGAGACAAGCGGCAACCCATTGCAGCCCATGTACACCTTGCCAAAGGTGCTGTGGTACAAAAAGCACACCCCTGAGGTGTATGAAAACGCCTATAAAATCTTACAATCCAATGGCTATATCGGTGCAAAGCTGACTGGTGCCATGACCCAAGACCCTAGCCAAGGCTATGGTTGGAACTGCTATCAAATGCAGGAAGGTGATTGGGATTTACAGCTGTGCGAAGAACTTGGTATTCGCACAGATTTGCTGCCTGAAATTAAGGCATGCCATGAAGTGATTGGCACCTTAACCGCACAGGCTTCTGCCGAAACTGGCTTGCCAGTGGGTGTGCCAGTGGTGGCAGGTGGTTTGGATGCTGCTTGTGGCACCCTTGGTGTTGGGGTGCTAAACCCTGGCGAAACGCAGGAGCAAGGCGGGCAAGCAGGTGGCATGAGCATCTGCACTAGCTTTGCGGCGGCAGAACCCACCCTAATTTTGGGCGCGCACGTAGTGCCTGACCGTTGGCTGCTACAAGGCGGCACAGTCGGTGGCGGCGGTGTCATGCGTTGGTTTGAACAAGAATTTGGCACAGACGATCGCATTTCGGGCGAAGAAAAGGGGATTAATCAGCTGATGGCGATGAACCTATTCGCTGACGAAGTACCCGCCGGCAGCGATGGGCTTGTGTTCCTCCCCTATATGTCTGGCGAGCGCAGCCCCATCTGGAATGCCAAGGCAAAGGGTGTGTACTATGGCATTGATTTTACCAAAACTCGCGCACATTTTGCCCGCGCAAGCATGGAAGGGGTTGCCTACTCCTTGCGGCACAACCTAGAAGTCGCCGCAGAAGCAGGCGCACCCGTTGAGGTGCTGCGTGCCATGGGCGGCGCAGCAAACAGCCGCACCTGGATGCAGATTAAAGCTGATATCACTGGCAAAAAGGTGGTTGTTCCCTCGGCAGATACCGCAACAGCACTCGGCGCTGCAATTTTAGCAGGGGTGGGCACTGGTATTTATGCCTCGTTTGAGCAAGCGGTTGAAATGACCATCAAAATCCAGAAAGAATACACCCCTAACCCCGACAACGCAGCCGTTTACCAAGAAGGCTACGAAGTATACCGCGAATTATATGAAAACCTAAAAGAAACAATGGAAAGGTGATTGAAATGAAAGCAGCAGTATTACACGCAAATGAAGATTTACGTTATGAAGAAATCGCAACCCCAGAAGTAAAACCCGGCTATGTAAAAGTTGCGGTACGTGCCACTGGCATCTGTGGCAGTGACGTACCCCGCGTGCTGCACAATGGTGCACATAACTATCCCATCATCCTTGGGCATGAATTTGCAGGTGACGTGGTAGAAATCGGCGAAGGTGTTAGCAACGTTGCCGTTGGCGATACCGTTTCAGGTGTGCCCCTTGTACCTTGCATGAAATGCGACGATTGCCAACAGGGCAACTTCTCGCTTTGCAAACATTACAGCTTCATCGGCAGCCGCGAAAACGGCAGCATGGCAGATTTCGCTGTTATCCCTGCCATGAATGCCGTCAAATATGATCCTTCTATTCCTTATGAACAGGCTGCCATGTTTGAGCCCTCTACCGTGGCACTACACGGCATTTACTGCAACGATTACCAAGGCGGCGCAAACGTTGCTGTTTTAGGCTGCGGCACCATTGGCATCTTCACTGTACAGTGGGCAAAAATCTTTGGCGCAAAAAAAATCACTGTGTTCGATATTGACGAAGGTCGCCTAGCCCTTGCAAAACGCATGGGTGCAGATGAATGCATCAACACCCTTGAAGAAGGCTACATGAAAAAAGCAAAAGATTTGACTGGTGGCAAAGGCTACGATTACGTCTTTGAAGCAGCGGGCAACCCCATTACCATGCACATGGCATTTGAGGCAGCCGCCAACAAAGCACACGTTTGCTTTATCGGCACCCCACATGTAGACATGAGCTTTACCCCCGCTGAATGGGAAAACATGAACCGCAAAGAGTTCAAGCTGACTGGCAGCTGGATGAGCTATTCTGCACCATTCCCCGGCAAAGAATGGGATTTGACCGCCCACTACTTTGCAACGGGAGAGCTGAAATTCGACCCAGAATTCATCTATAAACGTTACAGCCTAGCCGATGCCGCAGAAGCCTTCAACTGCTTCCACAATCCACGCGATGTGCACGGCAAGATTATGCTCGTCAACGAATAAGAGGTGCGCCATGATTTTAACTGTTACGCTAAACACCGCCGTCGATAAACGCTACATGGTAGAAAACGTTGAAATCGGCGAAGTACAGCGGGTCAAAGAGGTGCAAAACACCGCAGGCGGCAAAGGCTTAAATGTTTCCCGCGTGGCGGCACTTGCCGGGCAGGATGTCTGCGCCATGGGCTTTGTGGGCGGACACAATGGCGATTTGTTCACCTCGCTGATTACCGAACCGACCATCGAAGCAGCCTTCACCAAAATTGCAGGGGAAACTCGCTCCTGCGTGAATGTGATTGACACGGTAAACGGCACTGGTACCGAGTTTTTAGAGCCCGGCAAACCAGTCAGCCCAGAAGAAACCGACCGTTTCCTCGCAGATTACACCGCAAAGCTAGGCGAGGCAGATGTCGTAGTGCTCGCAGGCAGCATGCCACAGGGCTTGCCCACTGATTTTTATGCCACCCTTGTCAATCTGGCAAAGGATGCCGGTAAAAAGGTGATTTTAGATACCTCAGGCGCTTCGCTCAACGCGGCGGTTGCGGCATCGAAGCCCACCATGATCAAACCAAATGAGGATGAAATTCAGCAAATTTGCCAAGTAGATATCAACTCGCGTGAAGAACTCGTTGCAGCGGCACAATCACTGCAAGCCACTGGTATTGAAATCGTCGCCATTTCCCTTGGCGGCGATGGGGTGCTTGTGGTAACCGATAGCGGAGTATATGCAGGGCAAATCCCTCCCATGAAGGTGGTCAACACCACTGGCTGTGGCGATAGCATGGTCGCAGGCTTTGCGGTCGGGATGGCAACTGGCAAAACGCTAGAAGAAACCATCGGCTTTGCCGTTTCGGTTGCTTCTGCAAATGCGCTCTCTGAAAAAACAGGCGATTTCGCACAGGCTGATTTAGAAGATTTGCTTGGCAAAGTTACGGTGAGCAAACTTTCATAATTGCTGCAGAGCGAACTGCCAACAGGCGGGGTAAAATGCCCGCCCCCTACAAGCAACATGCAACCTGATCCCCATTCCATCAAAACAATTCTGTGCACGTGCCTCCTCTATGGGCGCGGTAAGCACAGGTGGTTTATATTCACAACATCACTAATAAGGAGAACTCATTATGGCAAGTATTGATCCAAAACTCGTTCCCCAGTATACCCTTGCAAACGGCTGCAAAATGCCTTGCATCGGCATGGGCACCTTCGGCTCTGACCGCTTTACCGCAGAGCAGATTTCTGCTGCGGTTGCAGGCGCAATCCGCTGCGGCTACCGCCTATTTGATGGCGCATCCGTTTATGGCAACGAAACCGACATTGGCGAAGTATATGCTGCTGCCCTTGCTGAGGGTGTTTGCACCCGCGAAGAGCTGTTCATCACCTCTAAGGTATGGAATGACCAGCACGGTGCAGGCGAAGTATTGCTTTCCTGTGCAAAAACCCTGCGTGATTTAAAACTAGATTACCTGGATGCTTACTTCGTGCACTGGCCATTCGCAAACTACCACGCACCCGGATGTGATGGCGATGCCCGCAACCCAGATTCAAAACCTTTCGTAGTAGAGCGCTTCATGGCAACTTGGAAACAGATGGAACGTCTGTATGACATGGGTCTTGTCAAAAACCTTGCCATGTCTAACATGACCATCCCTAAACTAGAGGCAGTGCTGCCACTATGCCGTATCAAACCAACCTGCATTGAGATGGAACTACATCCTAGCTTCCAACAGAAAGAATTGGTAAAATACTGCAAAGAGCACGGCATTCAGCCCATCGGCTTCTGCCCAATCGGCAGCCCAACCCGCCCAGACCGTGACAAATCGGAAGGCGACGTTGTGGATATGCAGATGCCTGAACTCGTTGAAATCGCAAAAGCACACGGTGTGCACCCTGCAACCATCTGCCTAAAATGGGCAGTGTCAAATGGTCATGCACCCATCCCATTCTCGATTTACGAAGCAGAATATGAAAGCAACCTACGCTGCGCAGTAGAAGACCCCCTAACCGCAGAAGAATATGCAACCTTAGTTGCTGCGGATGCAGATTGCCGCTTCATCAAAGGGCAGGTATTCCTATGGGAAGGCGCAAACGGTTGGGAAGATCTATGGGATCTTGATGGCACCATCACCAAATAATGCAAGGTGACACACAGTCCTAACCCCATGTTGTAACCCCGCCCATAAGCGGGCAAACAACTGCAAAGCGACCAAAATTTCTTGGGTGCGTTTGAGCAATTTTGCCCAAGCGCACCCAATTTTTATGATTTGATTTTCGTTCTTACTGCGATTGCGGCGAGAACAACGATATGATACACAAAGGAGAAACATTATGTTAAAAAATATTCCTTCTATCCTGACCCCTGAACTGCTGAAAGTCCTGATGGAAATGGGACACGGCGATGAACTTGTGCTTGCTGATGGCAACTTCCCCAAATTTGCACACCCCGAAAATGTCATCCGCTGCGATGGGCATGGCATTCCTGAACTGATGGACGCAATTTTACAGTTCATGCCACTTGACCCTTATGTAGAGCACCCCACCATTTACATGGCAGTGCTGCCAGATGATCCATACAAACCAGAAATCTGGCCTGTATATGAAGAAATCGGCAAGAAATACGAAGAAAAAGGCCTTCGCGCAGAGCAGATTAGCAAGTGGGATTTCTACCCCCGCGCAAAGAACGCGTATGCAGTGGTTACCACCAGTGAAGGTGCACTGTATGCCAATGTGATTTTGAAAAAGGGTGTTATCTAATTACATCTAAGATAAATCGCCAAAACTAAAACAACCCTGCAACACAAAAAGCCCGCCCCTGTGCACCACGACATGCAACAGGGACGGGCTTTTTGTTTGGCGCTAAGCGCCTATTTGGAAAATCAGGAGAGAGAAAGATTGTTTATGAAAAATGATGTCCAACCTAGGATTAATCGTATAGGTTAGGTGCGATTTCGTCGCTGTCGATGTTGTCAGCAGTGTAGAATGCACAGCCAGTGTCGGTATCAGCAACTGCAATGCCAGCAGCAGAGTCAGCAAGTAGCTGAACAAGAACAGAACCGATCGAAACAGGAGCCTGGGTAACAGCGCCAGCCATGGTGCCTGCACGAACAGCAGCTTTTAGAACCGTACCAGAGTCAAAACCAACTGCGATGATATCATCATCAGCGGTACCAAGTACCTGAAGGGTATCGTTTGCGGTAACAACGCCTTCTGCAGCAACCTGGTTGGAGCCGTAGATAGCGATAAGGTCAGATTTGTTGAGCAATGCAGAGGACTCAGTAGCACAAAGTTCAACGGTGGTCTGAGAAGGAACAGCAACATCAAGAATGATATCAGCAGCGCCTTCATCAGCAGTTGCGTCAACAGAGTCGCCAACATATTTGTCGTTACCAACGATTGCTACGGTCATGCCGTCAGCAGTTGCCAGTTCAACAAATTTGTCGATGAAGCCAAGACCACGGTTGATGATGGATTCAGCGGTTGCATCCTGGTTTACGATGCCAACACGGCTGCCGCCGCCAAGGCGAGCAGAGATGAGGCTGTACATGCTTTCGCCTGCAAGTTCACCTGCAACATAGTTATCGGTAGCAGCGTTTGCGTAAACAGCGCCTTCTGGAGCATCAGGTACACCAGAGTCAAAACCGATGATGGGGATGCCTGCGCTCTGTGCGCTAGAAATGCCATCTAGCAAAGCACTGGTATCAAGTGCAGCAAGGCCAAGTGCGCTTGGGCCAGAGGTCAATGCGCTGTTGAACATGGTAACCTGAGAAGCGATGTCCGATTCAGAGTCAGGACCTGCGAAGTTCATGCTGTATTTTTCATAACCAGCAGCTGCGTTTAGCTCATCAAGTTTTGCAAGAGAGCCAGTGTAAACTGCCTGCCAGTAGGTAGACTGGAAGCCTTTGGAAACGATTTCAAAGTGATAGCTTTCTTCTGCATCGCTAGCAGTATCAGCTGCGGTGGTGGTAGTAGTGGTGGTGGTGGCGGTGCTTTCGCTGCTGCATGCTACAAAAGCGGATGCTGCAACAGCAGCTGCGGATGCTTGTAGGAAACTACGACGTGTAATTTTTTTCATTTTAATAATCCTCCTAAAAATGAAATGAATATTGATATACCGATTTGGTATATTGTCAAAAAGAATGTACGGGGCATTAATTTGATTTACGACGTTTTGCGATATCTGCCATAACGGCAACCAGTAAGATGATACCAGTGATAATTTGCTGCCAGTTCGCCTGCAAGCCGATAAAGGGCAAGCCTGTTTTGAGCAGCGAAATGATAAGTACACCAAGTAACGCGCCCACAACCGTGCCATAGCCACCCGTGGTAGAGGTGCCGCCGATGATTGCGCCGCCGATGGCCTCTAGCTCAAAGCCTGCGCCGGTGCCTGGGGTGATACTGGTAAAGGTGCAAGCGTAGGCAATGGCTGCGAGCCCTGCAAAGAAGCCACAAATCATATAGGCGATGACATGCCATTTGATGACATTTACACCAGATAGGCGCAGCGCTTCTTTGTTAGAACCAATGGCGATGATATAGCGCCCCACGCGGGTTTTGCGCAATACAACCGTCATGATAACAATTAGGATAATCATCCAAATTAAACCAATGGGGATGATGGTATCATTTACAGTGATTTTGAAGATACTGCGTACCCAGCCGCCTTCTTCGCCTGCCATAGGCCAGACACCCGATTGGCTGCCAGTCAAGATAGAACCAAGCCCACGCACCATCATCATGGTACACAGGGTAGTGATGAAGGGGGGAAGCTCTAGCTTTGCAATGATAATACCGTTGATAAAGCCAACGAGTACCGAGAAGCCCACCGCGACAAGCATACCAACCCAAACGGGCATACCGCCTGTTTTCATGACGTAACTTGCGACGATGGCATAGCAGACAAGCCCTGTACCCATCGAAAGGTCAACACCGCCAGTAATCAGCGGGAAAGTAACACCAATCGACATCAGCAAAATGTAATACATAAAGTTACTCATGGTAACAAAAGTGGTATATTTGCGGAATGAGTCGCTCATTAAGCTGAACAGGACAACCAAGAACACGATAACAAGTAATACGATAATTTGCTGCGTGCCAGCACCTTTCACCTTATTGGCGATTTTGTTTTTTCCTAAACTCACGGTTCATCCCCCCTTAATTACGTAGTGTTGCAAGCTGCATGACTTTTTCTTGCGATGCTTCTGAGATATCCAAAATACCAGTGATTTTGCCCTCGCACATAACCACAATGCGGTCGCTCATGCGCAGCACCTCTGTCATTTCAGAGGAAACCATGATGATGGATTTGCCTTCTTTGACGAGCTTATTCATGAGCTCATAAATCTCTTGCTTTGCACCAACGTCAATGCCGCGGGTGGGTTCATCAAAGATTAAGATATCCGCATCGCCAATCAGCCATTTGGAGATAACCACTTTTTGTTGGTTGCCACCCGAAAGGTTTACCACAAGCTGGTCAACCGTTGGGGTTTTGGTTTTCATGGCTTCTACATATTCCTCAGCAATGGCGCGTTCCTTTGCTTTGTCAATGAACAAGCCCTTGCAGAATTTATCAAGGCAGGTGATGGTAGAGTTTTCTGCCACCGATTTGCCCACCACGATACCATAGCGTTTTCTATCCTCAGAGAGATAGCTCAAGCCGTTGGCAACCGCATCTGCGGGGGTTTTGATATTGACGAGCTTACCATTGATGGTCACGGTACCGCTTTGCTTGGGGTCAGCGCCAAAGATGGCACGCACGGTTTCGGTGCGCCCTGCACCCATCAAGCCAGAGAAAGCCAAAATCTCGCCTTTTTTCAGTTCAAAGCTAACGTCTTTTACGAGGCGCCCTGCGTTGAGGTTTTCAACCTTTAACACGATTTCCTCAACATCTGCGGCAGCATTGACCGTCTTAGGGTCCTCAAAGATAACGCGCCCGACCATCATCTGAATGATATCGTCTTTGGTGGAATCTTTGGTAATCAAGGTGCCCACATAGGTGCCGTCACGCATGACGGTAACGCGGTCAGTGATGCGTTTGATTTCATCCATGCGGTGAGAGATATAGACAATCGCCATCCCTTTTTCGCGCAGGTCATTGATGATGACAAATAGTTGATTAATCTCGGATTCGGTCAAGGCCGCGGAGGGTTCATCGAATACGATAACCTTTGCCTTGTGCGAGATTGCTTTTGCGATTTCACACATCTGCTGCTTGCCGACCGTGAGGTTGTTCATGGTTTCAGTAGGGTCGATGTCGATATTCAGCTGCTCAAATAATTTGGCGGCATCTGCGTTCATCTTAGCATCGTCAATGATGAACCCGCGTTTGGGTTCGCGACCAATGAAAATATTTTGTGCAACGGTTAAGTGTCCCATCATGTTTAGCTCTTGATGCACGATCACGATACCGGCATGCTGTGCCTCACGTGGGTTTGCAAAGACGATTTCTTTGCCTTCATAAGTAATGGTGCCTTTATCCTTGGTATAAATACCAGTTAGCACCTTCATCAGTGTGGATTTGCCCGCACCGTTTTCGCCCATCAGTGCAAGCACTTCGTGGGTGCGCACCTCTAAATCGACCATATCTAGTGCGTGCACACCAGGGAACGATTTGTCGATGCCTTTCATAGTTAAGATTACTTCGCCCATTTTGCCCTCCTCAATTCTTGCGACGACGGCTAGAAACGTCGGCGATGACTGCAACTAAAACGATGATACCGGTCAGCACATATTGATACGAGATGGTAAAGCCCATCGAGAGAATGCCCTCTTGCATCAGTGCGATGGTCAGTGCGCCAAGCACCGTGCCAAAGATAGAGGCGATACCGCCCGCCATTGAGGTGCCACCCATAACGCATGCTGCGATTGCTTCGTTGTTGAAGGTATCGCCAAGCCCAGGCTGTACGGTGGTGTAAGCGCCTACATAGAAGATTGCCGCCACACCTGCGAGTGCGCCACAAATCATATAAGCAAGCATTTCCCATTTTTTAGTATCGATACCCGACAGGCGAACGGCTTCGCGGTTGCTGCCGATGAATAGCATATAGCGCCCGATTTTGGTTTTGTTTAACACGATGGAGCAGAGCACCGCCACAAGGATTAAGATAAACAAACCAGTGGGGATGTTGCCATAACGCACTAAGTATTTAATGGCAAGTGCTTTATCGGTGGTAGGCCAGGTAACCGATTGGGTTTTGGTGAACACCGAGCCAAGACCCTTTGCAATCTGCATGCCCGCCATGGATGTAATAAAGGGTGGGATGAACCGATACGAAACAAGAGAACCGTTCAAGGTGCCAAACAGCAAACCAACCAAGATGCTAATCAGCACACACAAAATCAATGGCAGGTTATACTGTGTTAGGCAGTAGCCCGAAATCAGCGCCGAGGCAAACATGACAGGCCCGATCGAGAAATCGATGCCGCCTGTGGCGATAACAAAGGTAACGCCGAGTGCAAGGAATGCGATAAAGTACGAATAGCTGAGTGCGCTCATCAATTTTTCTATCTGAAGAAAAGAAGCACCGCCACGCAAGATTGGCGTGAAGATGGTGAAAATGATGAACATCAAAATCATAACTGCAATCAGCGCAAGCCGATTGACGTTAATGACCTTGAAAATGGGTAGGTTCTTGAGTTTGTTCATTGCGTCCTCCTATTGAATAGATGTTAAAAGCTGTGCCGCATCTTGGTAAAGGTCTGCAAAGGCATCGACATTTGCCTGTGCAAAGGGGGTAAACATGACGCTGTATTCGGGGAAGGTTTGTTGCAAGCCGCTTGAAAGCACCCAGACATCCTTTGCCATTTTTTCCTGTGTTTGTTTGTCGGTAATGCTTGCAAGACCGAGCATTTTCCGTTTGTATGATTTATCTGCTGCGCAAACGGTGAGAAAGCGCTTGCTTGCATTTCGATATTCACGGTAGAGTGCTTGTTCGCCCGCCTGCTCATACGCATCTGCCAGCGTAAAGCCAAGCCCTTGCACGCTTTCGGCAAATTCCCTTTGGGCAGACTTTTTAAAAAAGCGGGAATGTGCATTTTTGTAAACATACGCGAGGTTGACATAATGCCAGAGGAATTTATCCGCATCCTCTCGCCCTTGGTAGCGCAGTGCGAACAGTGCCTCACGCAGTGGGTTCAGCGGATCTTCTGGGGCGGCTTCTATGTATTCGGTAAGCAGCGCCTTGCGCTGTGCAATTTCCTCGGTATCGTAGTACGCTTGGAGTAAGGTTTCCTTTTCTTGCTGTTCCATATCGTGATGTCCTCCGTCCATTTTAGGGGGGCAAGCTGTTCTTACGCTTGCAGTATAGCAAATAAAATTTACTGTACAAGGCTTTTTTTGCCACAGAGTTGTTTTTCAAAACAGAAAAGCGTTTTTCCCACACAAACAAAAAGAAGCGCAGTCAAAAAACTGCACTTCTTGTTGTTTTTTTGCTTTTTAAAAAATTGTTGTTTTGCGCACAAAGCACGAATTTCCCGCCAAAACAGCGAGTTTT
This sequence comes from Faecalibacterium sp., assembly GCA_044426225.1. GTDB lineage: Bacteria > Bacillota > Clostridia > Oscillospirales > Ruminococcaceae > Faecalibacterium. The sequence goes on from JAWXUQ010000003.1 coordinate 14,607, forward strand.
CGCCCCTTTTCGTTATAGCATCGCCCGCTTTTCTGCCACCGTCATACCATAATATCGCTTAAAGCAATAGCTGAAATATCGCGCATCGGTATAGCCGATTGCCTCTGCAACCATCGCGTTTTTCATGCTAGGATTTTTGAGCAACTCTAGCGCGTGCTCCATCCGCGTTTTGGTGATATAGGCAATGACGGAGCTATCCGTTTGGCGCTTAAATAAGGTGCGCAGATAGCTAGGGCTGATATGCAGATGCGCACTGACATCATCCACCGAAAGGGTAGGGACGGCATACTGCTGCTCAATATAAGCAATCGCATCCCATACAGCGGTATAGCTGACATAGCTTTCGGTCAAATCCTCTTTGGTGTAGATTTTATTACCGCCCTCACTAAGGCGCAAATTCGCCGCACGCAAGCCCTCTTTATAGCTTAGGTGGATATTGTCACACCCGCGCTGCACCTCACCAAGGCCAACGGTGATGGTAAAATGCAATACCTGTGTGGCGATATGTAGCATGCGGCTGAGCAACGCTTGCATCGCGACCTGCAAGGCAGAGCCTCCGCAGCCATAGCCAATAAAGACAACGTCCCCGTCCTTTTCAAAGGCATAGCCAAGGTGGGCATCCTCCGCAAGCTCATTGAGCACGTTGCACACCGCATATCGCATGGCGCTTTCTTCACTGCGCTGCCAAGAGGTATCGCTCTGCTTATCATCCACCTGCAACACCGCAACCTGAAAGGCGGTATCCTGCGTCCATGCAAAGCCTTGCGCCTGCACACGGTCATAAACGGCGGGGGTGGTTTCTTGGGTTAAGTCTTGCAACAGCACCTTTTGGTTTTCTTGTTGGCGCTGCTCAAGGGTTGCGACCTTATGCATCTCGCCGTTTTCTTTGTCTAAAATACCTTTAATCTCAGCGAGCAATTCTCTAAAATCATCTGCCGAGATGGGCTTGACGATATATTTATGCGCCCCGAGCGCGACGGCTTTTTGGGCATATTCAAACTCTGTATACCCCGTTAAAAAGACAATCTTGGTATGGGGATAGCTGTTTCTAATCTGTTGCGCCGCCTCTAGCCCAGTGATAAACGGCATGTTGATATCGAGTACCGCAAGGTCTACGGGCGCAGCTTCCATGGCTTCCATCACCTCATGCCCATTGGCACAGCAGGAAACAAGGGTAAAGCCCGCGGCCTCCCAGTTGATAATCTTGCTAATGCGATCCCGCACCAATTTTTCATCATCCGCAAAAATGATTTTATACATTGCAATCCCCCTTATTCAAATGGAAAAATCAACTGTTGATACAGGTCCTCGTAAATCAGGCTAATATCTGCCGCATAAATATCCGTATAAATATTTTCTTGCGTGGTTTCACCCTCTAAATACTGATAGGCGCGCTCTACGGCAAGATAACCCATTTGGTAGGGATTTTGCAGCACCGAAACATCGATGGTGCCATCCTCAATATAGGGCACTTGCTTGGGGGTGCAATCAATCGAAAACACCTGAATTTCCCGCTCAGGGAAATAGGCGAGCGCCGCGCACACCCCTTCAATGGAGGGGTCATTTAATGCGGCAATGGCAACAATGTCGGTGTTTTCCATCAACAATGCAACGGTCAGCGCCATTGCCTCAGTGGCATCTGAATTACAATAAGCAGTGTCGAGCAGGGTAAAGCGGCTATCGTTTTCCATCACACTGCGAAAGCCTTGCTCACGCAGCATGGCAGACTGGCTATCCTGCACAAAGCTGATGATGGCAACGTCGCCGCTTTGGGTGACGTATTCGCAAAGGCTTTCGGCAAGCAGCTGCCCCATTGCTTCGTTATCCGTACCGACATAAGCAACCGTATTAGCATTGTCAACATCTGAGTCTACCATTACCACTGGCACTCCTGCATCAATCACCTGCTGCACAGGCTCAGCAAGTAGGGTGTAATCACTCGCGGCAAGCACAATGGCATCACTGCCGCTTTCCGCAGCACCAAGCAATAAATCAATCTGTTCTTGGTAGTTATCCTCTGTGCTTGGGGTTTCAAGCACAAGATTTACCCCATAGACATCGGCGGCGGCCTGTGCGCCATCATAAACGCTTTGCCAAAAATCAACACTTAAGCTGCCCTTCGGGATCAAGGTGATGGTATAAGGCTGCTGCGAAAAAGCACAAGCAGAACAGGGCAACAAGCACAGCAACAGCGCAATTGCGCAAAGGTATCGCTTCATAGCATGTCCCTCCCCTCTGGGTGGATGGGCAGGCGGATGGAAACCGTCGTGCCTTCATCAAGCTGGCTTTCGACCTGCACCCCGTATGCATCGCCATACAGCAGGTGCAGGCGCTGATTGACATTTTTAATCCCGACCCCAGATTTTGATTTAGGGTTGCTAACCAAAATGCGGGCAAGCTGCTCTTCCTTCATGCCCTGCCCGTTATCCCGCACCACAAAGAGTAAATCGGTGCCATCGCACTGCGCGGTAATCGAGATAAGCCCATCGTCATCCATATTCGATAGCCCATGCACCAATGCGTTTTCCACAAAGGGTTGCAACATGATTTTAGGGGTTCTAATCGCCTCGATTTCTTCTGGGTAGGAGATTTCATAGCGGAACACATCGCCAAAGCGCATTTTCTCAATGATCAGATAGTTTTCAATCTGCGCCATTTCATCTGCCACCGAAATAAACTCCCGCGCGCCCGAAAGGGATAGGCGGAAATACTTTGACAAGGCGGTAATCATCTGGATCACATTCTTTTGCTCGCCCGCTTCGGCAAGCCAGACCACAGATTCTAAGGTGTTATATAAGAAATGTGGGTTCATCTGGTTGGTGAGCGTTTTTAACTCACTTTTGCGCAGCATGGTTTGCTCTTCCTTCACCTGCTGCACCAAGCTGTTAATCCGCTCAACCATGGTATCAAAGGCACTGCCAAGTCGCGCAACCTCGTATAGTTTGGTTTTGGGTGCCTTGGGCAGCTCGTCCTCTGCCCATGCACTGTCCATCACATGCATTAATTTATAAAGCGGCGAAACGACCATCATACTAATCAGCAAGCTGCCCACAATCAGCAGCACCGCCAAGGCAAGCACCGCCGCAATAATGTAATATCCTAAGTTGGCAGAATAGGTGCTCAAGCCATCCCGCTGTGCGACACCGACCACACTCCAACCGAAACTTTCAAGGGGCTGCACATAGATAGAAAGGTCGCTTTCTTCTACCTGCACCACCCCGGCGCCACTTTCGATATCGGTAGAAAAGATGATATTATCTGAGGAAATCCCGGCATAGACCATCTGCTGATTGGGATGGTAAATCAAGTTGCCCGCTGCATCAGCAATATATAAATACCCTTCGTTTTGCAGCTCACGGGTGCAAAGCTCACGGATGGTGGAAAAGTTCATATCAACCACAATGATGCCGTTTTGGATGGTATCGCCCTCAACCCAACTAATGCCCTGCGTGAGGGTGATGACCCAAGGGTATTCCCCCTCATAAATGCGCTGCACGTGTGGCGCAGAGAGCATATAGCCATCCTCACGCACCGAAATGCCGACAAAAAGGCTTTCGGTGGTGATATCACTGCGCAGTTTATCATCCTCACTGGCATAGATGATTTCGCCATCGGAATTGAGGACTAGAATTGTTTCGATATCATCACGCAGCAAAGCAAAAATATCTTGGGTCAGGCTTTCGACCTCACCCTTTTGCAACAACAAATTAACACCATTTGAAATGGTAACAAGCTCTTCGATATAGCTATCGATTTCAAGGGCAACGTTTTCTGCCACTTGGCGGTTGTTTTCTTCAATTGAGGTATTGATGGCATAGTCTGCATTGCGATTGATAAAGAACGAAATTGTGATTACCGCACTGAGTGACAGCACAACAGTAAGCGCCGAAATAATAATCCAAAGACTATTAAACGGCACCCGATACATTGGGTGATTTGATTGTGATGCTTTGGTTTTTTGCATAGCGGTCAACCCATTCTCTTGCCATTCAGTGGGGGGACAGTGCGCACTGCACATGCCCTGCCCCAAGCGCGCAAAAAGCGTGCATTTTTGCCCCATCAAAAAGAAATCAAAAAAGCCCTAACAGAAATAGTATAGCACTATCCCTGTTAGGGCGCAATAAAACAACCAAATGTTTTTCTGGCTTTGTTTTAAATTTCAGCAAAACTGCGCACGGCAGATATTCGCTGCAAAAAGGCTTTGATTAAACCTCTAGATAATCGTAACGGTTGGTCACTTGGGTGCCTTCTAGCAAGAAGTCGCCAATATCAGTTACGCGCATAAGGGCAGCCATAGCGCCGTTCGAGCGGTTCCATACGTTGTGCGCAAACTCAAACACGTGACCTTCTTTGACTGCGGTCAGGTTCTGCCAGATGGGGGAGTCTTCATAGGCTGCGAAATCTTCCCAGCTTTCTACATTGATAAATAGGTAGTCCGGGTCAAACTCAACTAGGTTTTCTAGGGCAAAGGTGCCGCCATCCGCAGGGAAGGTTTCTGGGGTGGTGAAATCGTAGTGCACGAAAACATGTGGGTGGTTGGTGGGTAGACTGGTCTGTACACCCTTGGTGGAAATCTGGGTTACGATAGCGGTTTTGCCGTCTACCATATCGCCCACTAGGTCTTGGTAGTATGCAACGGTATCATCGTAATCTGCAATGTTTGCTTCTGCGATTTCTACGGTGCCAGTGATGGTAGCAAGTGCCATGTGGATTTGCTTCCAATCTTTGTAGCCGTCTGCATCTGCGCTGAGGGCGCTAGGTAGGAAGAAGGTAGGCGCGATTGCGTTTAGCTTGTCTGCATATTCAATGTTGCTTTCGCTGGTGATGATGTAATCAAGGTTGAGGGAAAGCAGCTGCTCAAGGTCAATGCCGTCATCCGATGCGTTGATTGCTTCGATGCCGTCAAACACGCTGCGGTCTGGGTAGAAGCGACCGTAACCATCTAGGTAAGATACGATAGAAGAAGTCGCTGCGTCCTCCGCAGGTGCTGCGGTGATAGGGGAAGCAACTGGTGCTGCGTCTAGCATGAATAGGTGGTCAAGGTAATCCCAATCCAAAATTGCATAGCGACCGCCAACAGCAGGTAGGTCTTTTTCGCCGTCTGCCATGGTGATGGTGCCTTCTTGTGCGGTAAGGTCATCGTTAAGTGCTTCGCCTTCTACCAATGCGTCTGCATCGGTTGCCTCTTCGCTGGTTTTGATGCTGCCTGCGATTAGGTCAATTGGGTTGGTGCAAGCAGTAAACGCAGCAGTTGCTGCCACTGCGGCAGTAGCGGTTAAAAAGTTACGACGTGTGATTTTTTTCATGATATGTTTCTCCTTTATATCAAAAAATGGTGTGTATTTTATATAACTCTGCTGATCTGCGGACTGTTTTTCTAGCAGGCGAAAAAAGCAGCGCGCAAACTGGGCAGGATATAGCAACGGTTATCTATCCTGCGCATAAAGCAGATAGAGCAAATAGGGTGCGCCCAAAATGGCAATGGTAATGCCAACAGGCACATAGAGCGCTTTGTTGATATCGTTGACAAGGATTTTCGCCATGATATCCGCGAACATAACAAGCCCCGCGCCAAAGCACATCGAAAGGGGCAGGAACAGCTTAAAGTTAGAACCCACCAGACGCTTGGCGATATGGGGGGCAATCAGCCCGACAAAGCCGATGGTGCCCGCCACATACACCGATGCGGACGTAAGAATGATGGTGATATACAGCAGTACGCGGCGCTCTTTTTTGAGGTTGAGCCCCAAGCCAACCGCCATTTCATCGTCTAAATTGAGGATGTTGAGGCAGAAGGTGCGGTAAAAGATGTAAATAAAACAGGGCAACGCAATGCCAAAGCCGATGAAAATCATCTTCCATGTGGCATAGGTTAAGTTGCCTGCCTGGGATAGCGTCAGCATAAGGTATGCATCTGCACTTAGGCGCGAGGTGAGCAGCAATGACACCGCACCAATGCAGGAATTGACGGCAATACCGTTCAAAATCAGCTTGGTGGGGGACAGGTTATGCCGCACTGCCAAGCCATAGACAAGACCAAAGACGCAAAACGCGCCAATGATTGCGGCAATGGGATAGGGCAGTAGCATAGGCAGGCCTTTATCATAAAGGTACACCACAATCAAAATGCCAAAGCCCGCGCCCGATGAAACACCGATCATGCTAGGGGTAGCAAGAGGGTTACGGGTGACACCCTGCATCACCGCGCCCGCCGCCGCAAGGCAAGCCCCGACAAAAATTGCAACCACCGTGCGGGGAATGCGCAATTGCCAGATGATAAAGGTTTCGGTGGTATCACCAAAGCCGAACATGGTTGCCAAAATGCGATCAATCGCAAGGGGGGTAAAGCCAATATTAATCGACCAAATCAGCCCTGCAAACAGTACAATCAGCAGCGCAGGCAGTAAGATTTTCGCCCGTTTTTTATTGGATAAATTCGATAAACCGCGCATTAGAACACCCCTTTCGCTTTTTTAGAGTTAATCAGGTAGAGGAATACCGGAATACCAATGATGGAGGTAATCAGACCAACAGGTGTTTCCGCTGGCATGTTGACAAGGCGGCTGATGACATCTGCCACAATCAGCAGCATGCTGCCAAAAATGCAGGAAAGCGGCACAACCTTGCGGTAATCTTCGCCTACCGCCATTTTCACAATATTAGGGATAATCAAGCCGATAAAGCCGATGTTACCCACCACCGTGACGGTAGAAGAGGCAATGAACACTACGCTCATCACACCGAGGAACTTGGTTAGTTTGACATTCTGCCCTAGGCTGATGGCGGTTTCGTCCCCCATGCCAAGCACGGTTAAGCGGTCAGCAATGAAAAAGGCGATGATGACACCGACGAGCCCCATGCAGAGTACCCCAATGCCAACCCAGCGAATGCCGAGCAGCCCTGAGTTATTCCAAAGGTAAATGCCCGCGCCCTGCTCGGTATAAGACCAGAGGGTAATCGCGGTGCTGATGGCGGAAAAGAGGGTGCCAAGCGCCGTGCCTGCAAGCAATAGTTTAATCCCAGATTCGCGCCCTTTAATGCGGGAGGATAGGGTAAAGATAATGATGGTAGAAACCGCCGCACCAATCACCGAGAACAGGAGATTGGTTGCATAGGTGTTGGTGCCCATATTAAGGGTAAAGGCAATGGTAAGCCCTAAATTCGCGCCACTGCTGACACCCACCACATCTGGGCTTGCCAGATAGTTACGGGTAATGCCCTGCATGACCGCACCGCCCACCGCCAAAAAGCCACCGACCAAAAGGGCACCCAAAATACGGGGCAGTTTGATGGTGAAGTTGACGTAATGGATCATATCGGTGGGGTCATAATGAAAAATGGTATCAATAACCTGCTGCAAGGTAGAAGCAGGGGACAGATAGGTTAGGGTGGTGGCGGCGCAGACGCAGAAGATAGCAAGGAATACCACCAATAATATGCTGAGTGCCGCCTTGCGGGAAAGTCGCCGCGCAGCACGGCGCGGCTGCCCTGCCGCTTGCTCTGAATGCTTCACTTACGCACCCTCCTTGCCCAGTAGTTCATAGGAAATACAAACTGGGATATCGCTTTCGGGTAGCGCGATAATATGCGCATCGATATCAAACACCTTGCGCAGGTTTTCATTTGTCATCACGTTCTTGGGTGCGCCTTTGGTCACAATCGCCCCTTTGCGCAGCATCACGAGTTCATCCGAAAAGCGGCTTGCCTGATTGATATCGTGCAATACCATAATGACGGTAATGCCTTTTTCTTTATTCAAGGTTTGCACAAGCTGCAATACCTCTAGCTGATATGCCATATCAAGATAGGTGGTTGGCTCATCTAACAGGATGATATCCGTCTGCTGTGCAAGCACCATGGCAATCCAAACGCGTTGACGCTGCCCGCCCGAAAGGGCATTGATGTTGCGCTCTTTAAATTCCACAAGGTCGGTTTGCTCAAGTGCCCAGTGGACAATCTCGTGATCCTCTTTGGTCAGCCCGCCCTGTTTTTCTTTGTGAGGAAAGCGCCCATATTCTACAATTTCTTCTACACTTAACCCATTGGGTGCCTTGGGGCTTTGGGGCAGCATGCCTAAGATTTGCGCGATTTTTTTGGTGTTGGTTTTATGCACGTTTAACTCGCCTAGCATAATTGCACCACTTTTTAATTTGAGCACGCGACCAATCGCCTTGAGCAAGGTCGATTTGCCACAACCGTTTTCCCCGATGATGGTGGTGATGGCACCCTTTTGGATATTGAGCGATAAATCCTCAATGATGATATTGTTTTCGTAGCCAACTTTTGCGTGATCTACTGTAATAATGTTCATGGTTTGTCTTGTCCCTCTCTGGATGATGTGCGCCACCCCCACTGCGGTACGGTGGCATGCAAATAGTGGCAAATTGCCACTTATTTATGATAAGAAAGCGCAACCAAGCCCTCGGTCGATTTGAAGAACGCATGGTTTGTCGCCACCAATTTATCAAACACAACCTGCACTTGCTCTGCGGGCAAGATGGTCATTTTGCTTGCAAAGTGGTTGTCTGCACCGTCAAAGAATTGGCAAATGCCGCCCTCTTGAATGTATGCCATCTTGTTAGAGTCTGCCTTGGTGAGGGTGTAGTAAACATCGCCCTCTGCCACACTGTTGAACAGCACTTGGCGGTCTTGATATTCCATCAGCACGTGGCGGCTGTTTTCAAAGCGGGGCTTGCCATTGGGACTAACCTTAGCAAAGGAAGGGGTGAAATCAGCGCTTAGCGCATACACCTGCCCAGGGTTGAACATCAGGGTTCCCTGCTGCATTTCTAGGGCGAAGAATGCTGCGCCGTGCCCTTTCATGTGCCCAAGGAACTTATCCGTTTGCGCAAGCTGCGCAAGGGGAGAGCTTGCAAACTCTACTGCGCGGCAGCGGTACTGCGCATAAAATTTCTTGCTCGTTTTGGGGCTGTCGCCATCCATCACAAAGGCAGAAATCGCGCTGCCATCCACAATCTGCCCATTGAAAATAGACATAGGTGTAAGGATGAGGTATTGCACCCCATCGTAATAGCGATACTCTGCAAACTCAATGGGGGGGAATTCCGCCTGTGTTTTGCAAGTGATATAAATACGTTTTAGGTTTTCAAAAAATGCAAGCACATCGCCCTTTGCATCGCAAACGCTTGGTCTTGTTTTGAGTGACTGTTTATAATCCATGGTAATACCCTCGTTCTTTTTCTTGTTGAGTTAGCCTCGACTAACAAATAGGATATCATACTACCATGCTAGGTGATTTCCGTCAAGGCATTTTGCTATCTTCTCCTTTTTCCACAAGGGAAAGAACGACTTTTCAAAAACGTTTAGTTAGTTTTTACTAACCCAAATTTTTCACAATCTATTGACACCTCAAATGCCCTATGTTACAATCGGTGTTAAATTGCTTACACCAGTATAAAGACCTTTATACCGAATGCAGTTGTTCGGCTGCCCATCCCTTTGGGCGCACCCTACACCACAGGAGGAACCATGCACGTCTATTGGAAACACATCAAACCCTACCTCATCTTTTTTATTTTGTCACCGCTGCTGATGCTCGTTGAAGTATTCTGCGATGTCAAAATCCCAAGCCTTTCCGCCAATATCATCAACCTAAGCGTGGCGGGCGGCGATATGTCTCAAATTTTTGCCGCCAGCGGGCAGATGTTGGCCTTTGCGCTGCTTGCCGGGGCTGCCGGGGTAGGAGCGTCCTTTGCCTCTACCCGCGCCTCGGCACATTTTTGCCACGATTTACGGGAGGAGCTGTTCATCAAAATCCAGAGCTTCTCCTTCCACAATATTGATAAATTCAGCACTGGTTCGCTGATTACCCGCCTGACCAATGACGTCACCCAAGTGGGGCAAATCATTGTGATGTCACTGCGGATGGTATTCCGCGCGCCCGGTATGCTGCTTGGCGCAATTATCATGAGCTATACCATCAGCCCCAAAATGTCACTGATTTTCTTGGTGCTAACCCCGATTTTGGCGGCGGTTGTCTGCCTTGTGCTTTATCTTTCTTACCCGCGCTTTGCCAAATTACAGGGCAAAATCGATGCACTAAATGTCGCAGTCCAAGAAGGGCTAATGAACATACGCGTCATTAAAGCATTCACGCGTGAGGCATACGAAAAAGAAAAATTCAAACAAGTGAACGAGGATCTACGCGATACCGGACTTTCTGCCTACCGCATTAACATTTTGCAAATGCCGCTGATGACCTTTTTGGTCAACATGGCGACCATCGCGATTTTATGGTTTGGCAGCAAGGCACTGGGGCGAGGGGAATTGCTGATTGGTGATATCAGCGCGTTCATTACCTATCTGGCGCAAATTTTGATGTCGGTTAACATGATTGCACAGGTGTTTTTGCAAAGTGCGCGTTCCCTTGTTAGCTCTGAACGCATTTTGGCGGTACTGCGAGAGGACATCGACATTTCGGACGCAAATGCAGCGCAGCCAGACAAAACCGTGACCGCCGGGGAAATTCGCTTTGAACACGTATCCTTCCGCTATTACGAACACGCGCAGGATCACGTGCTGAGTGATATCAACCTGACCATCGGTGCGGGACAAAGCGTGGGGCTGATTGGGGCAACGGGCTGCGGTAAAACAAGCCTTGTGCACCTGATTTCGCGCCTGTATGATGTTTCAGCGGGCGCAGTCTATGTCGATGGTGTCAACGTGAAAGACTATACCCTAGAGCACCTGCGCGCAGGGGTGGCGGTGGTGCTGCAAAGCAACCTGTTATTTTCAGGCACGGTGCGCGAAAATTTACAGTGGGGCGATGCCAATGCCTCCTTTGAAGCGTTACAGCAGGCGGCAGAATTCGCGGCGGCAACCGAATTTATTGATGGAATGACCGATTGGTACCACACAAACCTTGACCAAGGCGGATTAAACCTTTCGGGCGGGCAAAAACAGCGGCTATGCATTGCCCGCGCCCTCGTAAAGCAGAGCAAGATTTTAATTTTAGATGACTCCACCAGTGCGGTGGATACCGCCACCGAGCGCAAAATCATCCATCACTTGACCCACGATTTAACCGCGATGACCAAAATTATCATCGCGCAACGGATTTCATCCGTCATGCATTGCGACCAGATTATCGTAATGCACGAGGGCAAGGTTTCCGCCATCGGCACCCACGCGGCACTGCTGGCTACCTCCGATATTTACCAGGAAATTTATCATTCACAGATGGCGGGCAGCACCGCGCAAACCCCAGAGGAGGCATAAGATGGAAGAGAGAAGAGATATGGCAAGAATGGCACCGCCACCCGGTATGGGAATGGGCGGCAAAGGCGGACCGGGCGGTCCTGGTGGTCCTGGGCGCCGCTTTCAAGAGCCTGTCAAACCAAAAAACACCAAGGAAACCATCCGCCGCTTGCTGACCTATTTGGGACACCACAAATATTTGTTATTGCTTGCACTAATATTCGTCGTCATCAGCAGTGTCTTTACTATTTTAGCATCCTATATGATTAGACCCATCATCAATGGGCTGCTAGAAGGAGCGAGCAAACAGGTGCTGTTGCAAAATTTGTTATGGATGGCGGGCATTTATGCCGCTGCCAACCTATGCAAATATCTGCAATCCCGCATTATGCTAGAGATTGCGCAAAATGCACTGGCAAAACTGCGTGAGGATTTATTCAATGCCATGCAGACCCTACCCATCCGTTTTTATGACCGCAACAAAAACGGCGATGTCATGAGCCGCTATACCAACGATGTGGATATCATCAACCAAATGCTATCAAACACAGCGGTCAGCCTTGTTTCAGGAGTATTCACCCTTGCCACCACCGTAATCATTATGCTGTATACCAACTGGTTTTTAGCGCTGATTACCCTGTCTATTTCGCCACTGTTTTCGTGGCTGACCAAAACGATTTCCAAAAAATCGATGGTCTATTACAAAACCCAACAAGCAAGCCTTGGTAAGCTGAATGGCTATATCGAAGAGCAGGTAACAGGGCAGAAGGTCATTAAGGTGTTCAACCACGAATGCCCTACGGTGGAAGCCTTCCAAGCACTGAACACCGCCTATCGCAACCAATCGTTCCGCGCACAATTTTTAAGCGGGATGATGGGGCCTTTGATGGGCTGCGTGGCACAGCTAGGATATCTGATTACTGCCTGTGTGGGCGGTGTGCTATGCATCTTAGGGCGCTTTGACGTGGGCGGTTTCACGGTATTTTTGAGTTATTCCAAAAGTTTCGCCCGCCCCGTCAATGAGATTTTCTCACAGGTAAATACCGTCTTTTCTGCCCTTGCCGGGGCAGAGCGGGTGTTTGAGGTGATGAACCACCCGCCCGAGGCTGACCACGGCAAAGCCACCCCCGCCATGCAGGGTGCCATCACCTTTGAGGATGTCACCTTTGGCTATCGTCCCAATGCGCCTGTGTTGCGTGGGCTAACCCTGCGCGCTGAGGCATCGCAGAAAATCGCCTTTGTCGGCGCGACTGGTGCGGGCAAAACCACCATCACCAACCTGCTCAACCGTTTTTATGAAATTCAAGGCGGTGAGATTTGCATCGATGGAGTGAACATTCAACAAATTAGCAAAGAGCACCTGCGCAAAAACATCGCAATGGTGCTGCAAGACACCCACCTGTTTACTGGTACCATTTTAGAAAACGTGCGATATGGTCGGCTAGATGCCACCGACGAAGAGGTGATTGCCGCCTGCAAAACCGCGAATGCTGACCCCTTTATCCGCCGCCTAGAGGATGGCTATCAAACTGTGTTAACGGGGGATGGCGCCAATTTAAGTGGCGGGCAACGGCAGCTATTAAACATTGCCCGCGCCGCGATTTCTAAGGCGCCAATTTTAGTGCTAGACGAGGCGACAAGCTCTGTCGATACCCGCACAGAGCGCCAGATTGAACAGGCGCTTGACCGCCTGATGCAACAGCGCACCACCTTTGTGATTGCGCACCGCTTGTCAACAGTGCGCAATTCTGATAAAATCATTGTATTAGAGGCGGGGCGCATTTTAGAAAGTGGGCACCACCAAGCTCTGCTTGACCAGCAGGGAAGATATTACGAACTGTATACAGGCGCCGTGAAACTACAATAAGGAGGGTGCAACATGGAAAAGCAGGCATTATTCAACCGTTTTTTTGAGGTAAGCGAGAGCGTGCGCCTAGACGCAAAGCCCCGCCACCAAGATAACACCCATCGGCACCGCGCCCATGCGGGACAGGGAGATGCCGCGGCACCTGCCCGCCCACCGCGCGACCCGCTGAAAATGCCACCATCTGCGCGTGGCGTGCTGCGTCTGCTATTACAAGAGGGGCAACTCAATCAGCGTAGCATTGCCCTTGCCATGCACATCACCGCGCCCGCCGTATCGGATGCCGTGAAAAAACTAGAAGAGCGCGGGCTCATCACCCGCGCCCACGGCGAGATAAACAACGAATATATTTTAACCCTAACCGCGCAAGGGCAAGACATCGCCACCCGCCTAGAAGAGAAGGTGCGCCTGCATGCGGAAAAGCTATTTGAGGGCTTTACCGAAGAAGAGCTGCGCTCCCTGCACGTACTCGTGGAAAAAATGTATCAGAACGCGGAAAACTAAGCCGCTAACCACTGAGGCGCGCCCTTGCAAACCTTGCCCACAGAAGATACCACACCCCCACCCGATGCAAACCGCACAAACATAACAAAAAACTGCCTATCACGCGCTTGGTGAACCAATTTCACCTTCTGCATGATAGACTTTTTTGCGCCTATTTTTACGTTAAAACATAAGGGCAAAGGCAGCAATTTCGCTTTGCGCCACCCGCCGCCCATTCGGGGTCATTTTATTTTCATTTTTCTGCCGCAATTCATTTTTGGGACAACTCTCTTAATTTCCATGTCGCACCCGTTGAAATCCCCTGTTTTTTTGAAAATAACTGTGCTATACTGAGAAAAATGGACGAATTTTCTTAGTGACACAAAAACAAAAAAGGAGATTTCTCATGTGCAACAATATCTTAACCTATCACGCCCCCGCCCCTGAATGGATTGAGGGCATGCCCCTTGGCAACGGTCGGCTTGGCAGCATGGTGCTTGGCAGCATTTATAGTGAGCACATGGTGCTCAACGAGGACTCGGTCTGGGTGGCAAGCGCAGGCAACCGCAACAACCCCGATGCCTTTGCCCATCTGGATGAAATCCGTGATTTGCTGCTAAACGGTGAATTTACCAAGGCGCAATTGATTGCAGACGCTGCCTTTGTGGGCACCCCCCGCAAACAAGCCGCTTTTCAGCCCCTTGCAGAGTTACATACCGAATTTGCCTATGAACCAGAGGCAGATTTTGATACCTCTTTGCTCGTAAAAGCGGTGGAAGAGGGCCCCGAAGCAGCGAACAATACTGCCTCGATGAGCATGGAAAACCCACTCGAAAATGATAGCTATCGCCGCTCGCTTGATTTGAACGATGCACTCGCGCATGTTTCGTTTACCCACAAGGGCGCTAGCTATACGCGCGAATATTTTATCTCTGCGCCAGACAATGCCTTTGTCGCCCATTTTTCTGGCGATAAACCGGCAAAGCAGACCCTCTCCGTCGCACTTTACCGCCGCTTTGATGCCGAAATCAGTGTTTCGGGCAACGAAATCACCCTGTGCGGGCAGGCAGGCAAAGACGGGGTTCGCTTTTGCACCAAGCTATCCGTCGAAACCGAAGGCGAACAGGCAACCGTCACCAAAATTGGCGAAAAACTGCTGATTGAACAGGCAGACAGCGTCACCTTGCGGATTGTCGCACAGACGGATTATCGCAGTGCAGCCTATCAAGAAGATGTAGCCGACATGCTGCGCGCCGCAAACGCACTGCCCTATGCCCAGTTAAAAGAACGACACATTGCAGAATACCGCAGCTATTTTGACCGGATGCAGTTTACCATCACCGGCGCCACCCCCGCACCAGAGCTGCCCACCGATGCCCGCCTGCGCCTGGTGCAGGGCGGCGCACAGGATGTAGCGCTTGCCGCGCTTTACTTTAACTTTGGGCGCTATCTGCTGATTTCTTGCAGCCGACCCGGCACACTGCCCGCGAATTTGCAAGGGCTGTGGTGCGAGTCAATGCTGCCCGAATGGGATAGCAAATACACCATCAACATCAACACCGAGATGAACTATTGGCCAGCCGAAGTCTGCGGGCTATCCGATTGCCACACCGCCCTGCTTGACCACATTGCTAAAATGCGAGAAAACGGGCGTCTTACCGCACAGGAAATGTACCATTGCAAGGGTTGGGTTTGCCACCACAACACCGACCTTTGGTGCGACACCGCGCCCCTAGACCACGCATGGGCAGGGGTATGGCCACTGGGCGGCGCATGGCTTTGCTTGCATTTGTGGAACCACTATGAATACAGCCATGACCGCGCATTCCTTGCCGAAACAGGCTACCCTACCATGAAAGAAGCGGCAGAGTTTTTCCTTGATTATATGTTTGAGAAAGACGGCATCTTAATGACGGGACCTTCCATCTCGCCTGAACACCGTTTTATTGGCGCGAACGGCGAACAGGGCTGCGTCTGCTGCTCACCTGCGATGGACACCCAAATTTTGACTGGGCTATTCAACCGCTGCCTTGCCGCCGCCAAAGAGCTCGGCATTGCGGATGATTTTACCGCCGCCATCGCCGCCGCACTACCAAAACTCCCCCCCATGAAGATTGGCAACGCGGGGCAGTTGCAGGAATGGTTTGAAGATTATCTAGAATTAGAGCCTGGGCACCGCCATGTTTCGCACCTGCTTGCGGTTTACCCAGAATGGCAAATTAACGCAGCGGATACCCCCGATTTATATGCCGCTGCCCGCAAATCGCTTGAAATCCGCCTTGCTCACGGCGGCGGCGGCACAGGGTGGAGCCTTGGTTGGCTGATTAACCTCTGGGCGCGTTTTGGCGAAGGCGAAAAGGCATGGGAAACCATCCACGAAATGCTCGCGGTTTCCACCCAGATGAGCCTGCTCGACATTCACCCACCCCGCATTTTCCAAATTGACGGCAACCTTGGCACCGTGGCAGGGATGACAGAGATGTTGATGCAGGTGCAGGGCGACACCATGACGCTATTCCCCGCACTGCCTAGCTGTTGGAAAACCGGCAAGGTATGCGGACTGTGCGCACCACACGGTGTGACAGTTGACCTTATTTGGGATGAAAGCGGCAATGCAACCGTAACCATCCGCGCCAAATACGACATCGCGCTGACGGTAATGGTGCGCGGTGAAGCAACCTTACTGACGCTAAAGGCAGGGGAGTGCAAAGAAATGCTCTGCTGCCTGGGGTAAGAAAAACACCGATAAAAGGCGCTGTCAGAATGTTAAAGAATTAAATTTTGCGTAGGCAAACAAAAAAGACACCCCTTTCAGGATGTCTTTTTTGTTTGATTATAGTGACACGGTTACTACATAGCAATCTTTGTAGTAGGTGTTCGTATAATCACGTTGTGGCGGAGAGCAAGAGATTCGAACTCTTGGTCCCTTTCGGGACACAGCATTTCGAGTGCTGCACCATCGACCACTCGGACAGCTCTCCATTTTTGTTTCATGCTCAAATTTTTTGCGCATGAAAGCCTTATTATTATATCAAAAGCCCCGCGCAGTGTCAATGCTGCGCGGGGCTTTTTTACGTCTTTTGTAAATTTTATTTACGTTTTATTTGCAGGTTTTGCCATTGTCTTTTGTTTCGCCTTTACACACACGCAAGATAAACCCAGGTACAGTGGTCAATTGCCCAGAAAATAGCAGGCTTATATTGCGCTGAGAATGTCTTGCAAAATGGCAATCGCGGTGTCAATTTCTGCCTCGCTGACAATCAGAGGGGGCAATAGGCGCAGGCGAGTTTTGGCGGTGAGGACAAGCAAGCCATGCTCGCGGCATTTTGCAAGGATTTCACCCGCAGCAATGCCTTCTTCAAACTCAATACCAACCATCAGCCCTAGCCCCGACACTTCTTTTACGTGAGGTAGCTTTGCCACCTGTGCGCGCAGGATGACGGACATGCGCTGCACATTTTCTAGGAAATCATCGTCTAGCTTATCCATCACAACGTTTGCACCCGCGCAGCAAATTGGGTTTGCGCCATAGGTTGAACCATGCGTGCCCGCGCCCATGGCCGGGGCGACTGCTTCGCTGACCAAGAATGCGCCGATGGGCAAACCGCCGCCAAGCCCTTTGGCAAGGCTGAGGATGTCGGGCTGTAACCCGTATTGCTCGCAGGCAAGGAAGGTGCCCGTGCGCCCAATGCCAGTTTGCACCTCATCTACAATGATGAGGATATCTTTTTGATGGCAATATTCTGCGAGCTGTGCTACATAGTCTTTGTCTAGTGCGCAAACACCGCCTTCGCCCTGCACCAATTCAATGATGACGGCGCAGACATTTTTGGCTGCTTTCTTTTTGAAGGCTTCAAAATCGTTGGCGGGCGCGTAGGCAAAGCCTTGGTTAAAGGGGCCAAAGAAATTATGGAAGCTATCCTGTCCAGTGGCGGTTAGGGTTGCCATGGTGCGCCCATGGAAGCTGTTTTCTAGGCTGATAATTTTATTGCGCCCTGCGCCGTATTTATCGAAGCTATATTTGCGGGCGGCTTTGAGCGCGCCTTCGTTTGCCTCTGCGCCTGAGTTGCCAAAGAAAACCTTGCTCATCCCAGTGCGGGTGCAGAGCTTTTTGGCGAGTTTTGTGCAAGGATTTGTATAGTATAGGTTTGAGATATGTTGCAATTTACCCGCTTGCTCTGCCACAGCGAATGACCAATCTGGGTCACAAAAACCGAGGCAGTTTACCCCGATGCCGCTGGTGAAATCGAGGTAGTCTTGCCCTTCGGGGCTTTGCGCCACCATGCCAAGACCTTCTTCGATAACGAGGGGGGCGCGACCGTAGGTACCTAGGACATAGTCTTGGTCACGCGCGATTACTTTTTTGCTTTTCATGGTGGGAGCCTCCTTGATTTAATTTGATTTGTGCAAATCTTACGGACGACCATCGAATAAATGCTCACCCCTACGATATACCAATAGAACACGAAAAAAAGATAAGATTAAAACGATATTCTGTGCCCTTTTTTATAGAATAGCGTACCAGAGCCTTTGTCAGAGAAGGTTTCTAGTAAAATCGAATGTGGCACGCGCCCATCGATGATGTTGCATTCCTTGACCCCTTGCGCAATCGCATCGGCCATGCCATCGATTTTGGGAATCATGCCCCCGGCAATAATGCCTTGTGCCTTATAGGTGGCAATTTCGTCCATTTCCACCTCTGGGATGAGGGTGCTTTCATCGTCTTTATCCTGCAATAGCCCCGCGATATCCGTCATGGATACGAGTTTTTCTGCACCTAATGCAATGGCAATCATGGCGGCGGCGGTGTCGGCATTGACGTTATAGCCACAGCCTTCATCATCCATGCCAACGGTTGCGATGACGGGAATGTACTGAGAATCAAGCAGGCTTTCAATCAGCTTGGTATCTACCGCTTGAATTTCACCCACATAGCCAAGGGCTGCATCTAATTGAGTACAGCGCAATAACTGTCCGTCCATGCCACACAGCCCGACCCCGCGCCCTTTGAGCTTTGCAACAAGGTCTTTGTTCACCTTGCCCGCAAGCACCTGCTGCACGATTTCCATGGTGGGGGCATCGGTGACGCGCAAGCCGTTTTCAAAGTGGCTTGCGACCCCGACTTTATCTAGCATTTTGTTGATATCTGGCCCGCCTCCATGCACAAGCACCACCCGCACACCGAGCAAGGTAAGGGTGACAAGGTCATTCATGACGGCATCTTTGAGCACTTCGTTGACCATGGCATTACCGCCGTATTTGATGACCATGGTTTTGCCGTGATATTTTTGAATGTATGGGGTTGCCTCGGAAAATAAATTCGCCATTTGTACGCTTTTCATTTGGTTACCTTTCCCATTGTTAAAATGCTTTATGCGAGCGCAAGATTTTTTGTAGGGAGATACGCTTTGTCCTATGGATAAAACTAAAACAGGCGCAAAATTTATAGGGGTTCTTAGGGGCGGTAGCCCCTGAGCACGGATTGAACGCTCGTGACCGTTCGCGCTTTTTGTTACTTTTTGGCGTCAAAAAGTAAGACGCAGCGTTTATCAGAAAACCGCTTCTTTCTGGGGACAAGCGACCGTAGAGGCAATTCGCTGCTGTTTCACACAAAGTTATTAAGTGCGATAATCACCGTTAATTTGCACGTAGTCATAGGTAAGGTCACAGCCCCATGCTTTGCCCTGCGCGTTGCCAATGCCCATATCGACCTTGACGATTACCTTGGGTTCGCTCAAAATCTTGGTGGCTTCTTCCTCACTATACGGATGATAAGCCGCATTTTCGCAGACGTAAACCTCGCCCGCGGCACTGGCAAGCCAGACACAGACGTGATCAATCGAGAAATCGCCAGGCGTGTAACCAATGGCACAGAGAATGCGCCCCCAGTTGGCATCTCGCCCAAAGACAGCCGCTTTGAACAGGTTAGAGCAGACAACGCTCTTTGCCACAGCGCGGGCGATGGCATGGTCGGGTGCACCAGTAACTTCGCAGGTAATCAGGTGGGTGGCACCCTCGCCATCCGCGGCATGCTCCGCACACATGTGCTCGGCAATGGCGGTGAGGGCGGCGAGGAACGCGGCATAGTCCTCACCGTCTTCGGTGATTTCGGCATTACCCGCCAAACCCGATGCCATCACCAAGATGGTATCGTTGGTAGAGGTATCTAAATCCACGCTGAGTTGATTATACGTCGCGGGGACAACCGTTTGCAGCGCTTTTTTGAGCAGGGCACTACTGATGGCGGCATCGGTGGTATAAAACGTAAGCATGGTTGCCATATTGGGGGCGATCATCCCGCTGCCTTTGCCAATCGCACCAAGCACGCAGGTCTTTCCACCAACTTCAAACACTAATGCGTATTCTTTTTTGTGGGTATCGGTGGTCAAAATAGCATGGGCGGCGGCATCACTACCCGCAGCAGAAGCCTCTAGCGCGGCGGCGGCGAGGGGAATGCCATGCGCAAAGGGAGTAATTTCCATCGGCTGCCCAATGACACCCGTGGAAGATGGCAAGATATCTTCCTGCGCAATGCCGAGCTCTGCGGCAAGCAGGTCACAGCAATCTTGCGCTAGCTGCACCCCATTTGCGGCGCAGGTGTTTGCGTTGCCGCTATTGACCAAAATCGCTTGGGCATAGCCATCTATCAAGTGCGCTTTATCGATTTGGATGGGCGCACCGCACACCTTATTGGTGGTAAACATACCCGCTGCGGTGCAGCGCACATCCGCTTTGATAAGGGCAAGGTCTGCTTTTTCTTTATTTTTGCGGATACCACAGTGAATGCCTGCTGCCGCAAAGCCTTTCGCTGCGCAAATGCCGCCTTCGATTTCCTTGTATTCCATTCCTATTTCCTCTTTTGTGGCTTTCATATTTTTTGTATTGATAGGGTAAGGTTGTGCCTTTTGATACGGGCGACCACAGCTCGCCCCTACGGTGAGATATTCGCCGTTTGTTTGCAATTATGTTGCGGGAAAGCGGTATTATTACCGATCGGTGCGTTATTCTAACCCCAAGGTTTCCTCTAGCCCCAGTGCGATGTTCATGCACTGCACTGCCGCGCCAGACGAGCCCTTGCCGAGATTATCAAACAGGGCAATCAGCAGCGCACCGCTACCATCGGGCGAAGTGGCGATAAACAATTCCATTTTATCTGAGCCCGCCAAATGCATGCTTGAAATCATCTTGTCGGGTGGGGTTTCGCCCAGTGGGTGCACCGTAATTTGTGCCTCACCCTGATAATATTCCGCTAAGCCATCTGCCAATTGGGCAGGTGTGATGGGAGTTTCGCTGCCAGACATGGCGCTGAGCAAGCCCATCTGCAAGGGCACAGTGACCTGCATCCCAGAATAATAATCCGCCACAATGGGGCAAAAAATGGGGGCAAAATCAATGCCGCAGACATCCATCATTTCGGGCAAGTGCTTGTGTGAAAGGGTCAAGCCATACGCGCGGGGAGCATCGTAATCAACAGGGCGGGCATCACTTTGGTAATCAGCAATCATTGCTTTGCCACCGCCTGAATACCCTGTGACACTATGACACGAAAGGGGATAGCCACTGGGCAGCAGCCCTAGCGCGACGAGTGGGCGAACAAGGGCGATAAAGCCAGAAGCATGACAGCCCGGCACCGCAATGCGGGTGGCTGTTTGCACCGCCGCACGCTGTCCTCTTAGCTCAGGGAAGCCATACGTCCACGCGGCATCTGTGCGGAAGGCGGTAGAGGTATCTAGCACCTTTACATCCGGGCGCAACAAGGGCATAACCTCTTTTGATGCTGCGTCTGGCAGACACAAAAAAGCAAGGTCGGCACTGTTAATCACCGCCGCGCGGGCAGCCACATCTTTGCGGTCTGCCTCTGAAATGGCGATCAATTCAATTTTATCGGCAAAGGCGGCGCCCGAAAGGCGATCTGCAATCCGCAGACCAGTGGTGCCCGCTGAACCATCGATGAACACTTTATACTTTTCCACAGGGAGTCTCCTTTGTTGTTGAAAGTTTGCTTTGATTTTATCTTTTTTGTTGTTCGACTGCCGGAACTGGCATTCTTTTTCTCTCTACTTTTTTATAAGTTCGCTAAAATTTGTTTTGCCTCAGCAATTTGGCGGGTGACACTTTCGGCTGTGGGTCCGCCGTAGCATAAGGCATTTACTTAAACAAATTTACATGCTTGCTAACATTGCCTTTGCCTCTGCGATTTGGGTGCTTACGCTCTGGGCTGTGGGACCACCGTAACAGGTGCGTCCTTCGCAGCATTTAACAAGGTCAATGGCATCGAAGATATCTGCCTCAAACAAATCGCTATACCCCTTAAACTGGTCTAGGCTAAGGTTTTCTAGGATGGTATCCTGCGCGATGCAATCCGATACCATGCTGCCAGTGATTTTATAAGCATCGCGGAAGGGCACACCCTTTTTGGTCAGGTAATCAGCGCAATCAGTCGCGTTGATAAAGCCCTTCGCTGCGGCAAGTCGCATATTGCCGGGGATGCTCTTCATGGTGTCTAGCATAGGGATAATAGTTTTGAGGCAAAGATGGATGGTATCAAGCGCATCAAAAATCGCCTCTTTATCCTCTTGCATATCCTTATTATAAGCGAGGGGCAAGCCCTTCATCATGACAAGCAAGGTGTTCAAATCGCCATAGACGCGCCCTGTTTTGCCACGGATTAATTCGGTAACATCAGGGTTTTTCTTTTGGGGCATGATGGATGAACCAGTGGTAAAGGCATCGTCTAATTCGATAAATTTAAACTCCCAACTAGACCAAAGGATAATTTCCTCTGATAGGCGGGAAAGGTGCATCATGCAGGTGGAATAGGCGGCGGCATAATCAATACAATAATCGCGATCAGATACGCCGTCTAGGCTGTTCTGGCAGGGGGCGGCAAAGCCGAGGTGCTGCGCAGTGAAATCGCGGTCAAGCGGATAGGTCGTGCCAGCAAGGGCGCCACTACCGAGTGGGCACTGACTGAGCATCCGTTCTTCCGCCTGTTGCATCCGCTGCAAATCGCGCAGCAACATAAATGCATAAGCCATCAGCGCGTGCCCAAAGGTGATGGGCTGTGCGCGCTGCAAGTGGGTGTAACCAGGCATGACACTGGTGGTGTTTTCTGCCGCTTTGCTACACAGTGTTTCAACAAGCTGCGCCACCATTGCCATGATTTCGCCACCTTCGTCCCGCAAAGTCAGGCGCAAATCAAGGGCGACTTGGTCATTACGGCTGCGCCCAGTATGCAGGCGCTTGCCGGCATCGCCAATGCGGGCGGTGAGGGTTTGCTCTACAAAGGTATGCACATCCTCTGCGGCGGGGTCAATGATAAGGGTGCCCGCGGCGAGGTCATCCGCGATATCGGCAAGCCCATTTAGGATTGCTTCACAGTCTTGCTCACTGATAATGCCCTGCTTTGCTAGCATGGTGGCATGCACTCCGCTGCCACGCATATCTTGGGCGATCATGCGCTGATCAAAGCGGATGGAGGAGTTGAAGTCATTCACGCGGGAATCGACCGCTTTGGTGAAGCGACCTTTCCAAAGTTGTTCTGCCATGTTTTATTCCTTTTTCTCTTTCAATTAATCGACAAAACCGCCACGGATGCGCTCCGTAGCGGTTTTAGGTGCGGCGAAACCCGCTATTGCGTTTTTCTTAGTCTTTTGGCCATTTTTTCGAGAGTTTTGCACGCTCTTTGATGGATAGACCAAAGAGGTTGATGAACCCTGCGGAATCAGCTTGGTTATAATCTTCATCCTCACCAAAGGATGCGGTTTGTTCATCGTAAAGGGTGTAAGGCGAGGTGACGCTTGCCACAATGATATTGCCTTTGTATAGTTTCAGTTTTACATCGCCAGTTACGGTGGATTCTAGGCTAGTTGCAAAAGCATCGAGTGCCTCACGCAGTGGGGTGAACCATTGCCCGTTATAGACAATATCTGCATATTTCTGGGAAAGCTGTGCTTTGTAATGTGCGGATTCTTTATCTAGGGTGATGCTTTCTAGCACGGCAATTGCTTTGTACAGAATTGCCCCGCCGGGGGTTTCATACACACCACGGCTCTTCATGCCAACAAGGCGGTTTTCCACGATGTCAAGCAGACCAATCCCGTTTGCGCCACCGAGTGCGTTGAGCGTCTCTACCATGCCAACCCCATCGAGTTCCACACCATCTACGCTAGTAGGGATGCCTTTTTCAAAATGGAGGGTTAGATAAGTGGCAACATCTGGTGCTTGCTCAGGCGATACACCCATTTCAAGGAAGCCATCTTTATTATAAAGTGGCTCGTTTGCAGGGTCCTCTAAATCCATGCCTTCGTGGCTAAGGTGCCATAGATTTTTATCTTTGGAATAGTTGGTTTCACGGTTGATTTTAAGAGGGATGTTATGTGCTTCTGCATATTCAATCTCTTCATCACGGGATTTGATATCCCACTCGCGCCATGGTGCGATGATTGCCATATCAGGGCAGAATGCTTTGAGGGTAAGCTCAAAACGCACTTGGTCATTGCCTTTGCCAGTGCAGCCGTGGCAGATGGCATCTGCGCCTTCGGCAATGGCGATATCAGCAAGCCCTTTTGCAATGCAGGGGCGCGCAAACGAGGTGCCAAGTAGATATTCTTCATACTTTGCGCCAAATTTTAGGGTAGGGTAGACGTAGTTCTCAATGAAGTCTTTTTTTAGGTCAAGAATGTACAGTTTAGAAGCGCCCGTTGCAATGGCTTTTTCTTCTAAACCTTCTAGCTCTGTGCCTTGGCCAACGTCGCCAGAAACCGCGATTACTTCGCAGTTGTTATAGTTTTCTTTCAGCCAAGGGATGATGATGGACGTATCAAGACCGCCAGAATAGGCGAGGACTACTTTTTTAATGTTTTCTTTTTTCATGATAATCTCCTTACTGTATGCTATCTTTTTGTCACTCTGTTGTGCTGTATTTTTGCAGCCAACTGAATAAATATTCATTATGCACTCTATTATACACCCTTTCACCCCCACGTCAAGGCTGTTTTTTGCACAAAGGTTTCCTTTTGTTTGCTTGGTTTTTGTGCATATACGTATTTTTATACATAAAATACGTATATTATTGCATTTTATGCATTCAAACCTTTCAAATTCTGCCTAAAACAGCCCCTTTTGTGCGATATTCTGGTCTGACATCCACTTGTTAGGGGGTAAATGATGGTAACTGGGTGCCATCAACCTTAGTCTGTGCGCAGTGCCTCATATTTTTCTAGCACCGCTTGCATTTCCTCTTGCGCAATCATCTTGACTGGCGCGGGGGTACCTTTGCCTTTTTTCAGCTGCAATGCCCATTTAGAGGTGCCCTGCCATTTGCCAAACTTGAACCCGGCGCGGGGACTGCGCCCTTCTAAATGGAAGCCTTGGCGGATATGGAACGCTTCACTGGCAGGGTTGGGGTCAGACAAAATCGCGTAGGCGGTATAGTAGCCATTGCGCTCCATGATATCGAGCAAGGGCGGGTAGAGCAAATCACCCACACCAAGCCCTCGGGCATCGCGATCACAATAAATGGTGGTTTCAATATCCCACGCGTATGCTTCACGCGGGCGGTATAAGTGCCCACAGGCAAAGCCGAGCAATTTACCGCTTGCGTTGCGGGCAAGCAAGATGGGAGAGCGCTCTAGTGTTTCACGCACCCACGCTTGATATTCAGGCAGGGTGGGAGGGGTAATCTGATAGGTAGCGGTATGATTGAGGACATACCACTGGTACAGCGCCAAAATATCCGCAGTATCAGCAAGAGTACCAAGGGTGATGCTGGGGCGCTGCGCCGCTGCCCACGCAGAGCAAAGGGTTTCTTTCTCTGCCTTTTTTAGCTTTTTGATGGCGGCCTCACGCTGCAATCCCGCGCTTTTGGTGGAGCATTGCTCTAGATAAGCAAAGCGCTTTGCCTTAAACCCGCGGGTGTATTTGGCACCCACCCCTTTTTTGTGGGCATGTATGCGGGCGGCGGGGTCATTCGTCCACCCGGTATACAAATCGCCACGCGCACAGCGCAGCATATAGACAAAGGATGGTTCTTGCATTTGTTCTTCTGGCATGGTTTACCTCTTGTTATCTATTATGTATCTCTCACGCTTATCTTTCACATATCGATAGCGTCTTATCTATCTCGTTATGAAATGGTTTTCGTATTTTACTGTCCTTTATGATGGTTCTTATTACGGTTGCTTTTCTTGTGCTTCGCCGCTTTCGTTAGTGGTAATATCTGCTGCCCAAGAAATTTTTTGATTTAGCACCGCATGAATTGGGATTTCCACCAAAAAACCGATAGCTGCCAAAATCAGAACAAAAAATGCACTACGCCCCGGTGAATACCGATCAATCTGCCCACCAATCAACGGGTAGATCATGTCCGAGAGGATGAAGGTTGGCACGCAAAGCAGCACTAGCACCAAGGTGAATAAAATAGTTTTTATAGCACGGTAAGTAGGATTTATCTTAACCTTTGTTTTGCAAAATGGACATTCATACGATTTTTCGCCATATCCGACCAACACGGAACGAATAAGATTTTTGATATCCCGTTTGCAATAGGGGCATTGGATATCGCAGTATAAATGAAGTTTGTTTTTCAATGGTGCGCCCTCCTTATCAGATTAAGTTGGTTCATTTCCTTGCGGTTCGCCTTATTCCTCTGTGGTAATATCCGCCGCCCAAGGGATGCTGCGCATTTTTATGTGAATCAATGTGCAGATGGCAGTCCAAAAAAAGTAAAGAACCAACGTGCAAATCCCACTATGCCCCTGCGAATAGACCGCAAGATCGCCCCCCATGAGCACCCAAAGCCAATCTCCAACAATCCCCGAAGGCACCCAGAGCACTACCACCACCAGCAAAAACAGGATGGTTTTGATCATGCGGTAACGAGGATTTATCTTGATTTTCGTTTTGCAAAAGGGGCATTCATAATATTTTTGGACACATCCCGTAATGATCGCACGCAAGATTTTATCACTATTCTTTTTGCAATGCGGGCATTGGATATCGCAGTATAAATGAAGTTTGTTTTTCAATGCTTTACTCCTCATAGAAATATTCCGTTTGGTTTCCTTGTGTTGCATCACTCACTAAAATATTCATTTGCAACGCCGGAAACTCTCCGTCTGAATTTGCGCCCGTTTTCAAGGTATCCTCCACAGTAACTTCGTTTTCTTGCGTTACAATATAGGTTGTCGCCTGATAAAGTTCATTAAATGACACATTTTGCGACATTGTCGGGGGATTATCACGGATTGCTTGATAGTTCTCTGAAGGGGTTCCATCTCCATCTGGTACACGATATGCAATGCTTATTTCATAATCTGTATTCGTATATTCAGTAGCGCTCAACTGCCAAGCAGAAAGTCCGACATCAAAAGTCTCGAGCACACAACCAACAACTCCCAGATTAAGGGCATTTACAATCGCTATACCTATTCCTTTCGCCGACACTGTTGCCACCCCAATCCAATCTGTCTCTACAGCAGCTATCATTCCCTGCAACCATCTCCCAACTGGAGAAATAAAACCTGCTATAAAAGTTAGATTGTCTTCGCTTTTTTCGAGTGCAGCACAAGATTCAACCGAAATTTGAACTGGGTATTCATTAGAGAGCACATAGGAAAATTCGCCAGTTTTCAAAAAGACACCTACTCGACCAAGACTCATAATCGCATACGGATCCGTTTCTTGTGATAATTGTTGTAACAATGCGCTAATCGCCATTTCCTTTGTGCTTTCAAACCCATTTTCAAAGGCTTGTATGCTTTCGCTATCTCCCCATTCACCATCCATCGTGGTAAATGACATATTGGTAAGGATTGAAATCATGTTAGCGCGTATTGCAGCAGTTTCACTTTCCGAGAGTTCACTCGCATATTGATCAATATATTGGCAGGCAAATTCTATATATTTCAGCTGTTCTTCTTCTGTTAACTGATCTATATATGAGGTATCTAACACTTTCGAAAATTCTTCTTTATCAAACGCGCCATTTAAAATTTGCTTAATAAGCATAACTTTCGCCACATCAAATTTACTCCATGGTTCTTGATACGGCTCTGCCCATTTCATTAAATCAGTCAAGGACACATAATCACAACCCACAAGTGTAACCGCACCAAGCGCTGCAGCCATATTGAGATTAATCATTTCCAGTTCCATACTCGCGTCACAATGTAAATTAGACGTGGCATAATCAAATTCATATGCTCTTTCAATTAATTCTCGCAAATACGAATTTTGGCTGCGATAGCCTTCTGCCATGGCGCGTGGATACTGGTCATGTGGTGCAACGCAATCATTTGCTATATTATCAAAATAATTCGCAGTTGATTCATTACTGTCAATGGTACTTTTTATCACATCTTCTTCTATATAATCAATACCACTTAAATGTGTTGCGCATTGAGTGATTACTGCTTGGTTTGCATTGATTTCTCCTTCTAACGCTACCATCAGCGCTTTTATACTTGCGATATATATGCTTTCCACACAGCTTTTGGCACTACTATAACCATCACCTTTTAACGTTGTTTCATTTACAAGCAAATCCAAATTCGTGAGCAAATGCGCTAAATCTTGTTGACGTTCCTTCGCTTGGTTGATGAAGCCTTGCGATTTTTCAATCAAGCTATTTGTCGCTATAATCAGTCCCATCTGCCCCATCTCCTTCTTGTTGCGAACCTGTATCCTCTGCGTCGCTTTGTGCTAATTCTTGTGATACTTTTTTACTTTCCGCACACAGCATATCTTCTTGCTGCGCAAGGGACTGCTCGTACAAGTTTTTGTTGTAATCGCTTTCTTCTATGGAACGATTATAAAAACGATTAAATTCTTCACCAGTAAAACCATCATATAGGTTTTCTAATGTTTTCTGAGCATTGGAGTAAACGACCTGTAAATCATCTCGTTTTTGTTCTACTTTTTTTCTTTCTTGCTCTAGCTTTCGCATGATATCTTGATTTTTATTACTATCCATAAATACCAATCCTACTCTTGCCCGTCAGTTTCATCAATTAAAATCGCAGCATTTTTAAAACTTTCAGAAAACATTGCAACCCCATTATATAGCGTTGTTATTGCTTCTTTTGCTGCTGTATTGCAACTAGAATTATTGCTGTTAACCGCCACATTTGTTTGCGTATCTTCCGAAATCGAAATATTATCAACCATCATTTCATCATTAGCTGCATTTATATCTTTGCAATGAGCTAAGACCGTGTCAAGATTAGATTGGATTATATCCGCCATGCTGATTCTCCTTACTCGTGCTATACAAATACTCATGCTATGTGAATATACACAATGAATTACAGCCGCCCATTATTCCGCAGTACCTGCTCACAAGCCGCCACTGCGATTTCTTTGCTATCCGCCGTAATCATAAAGCGGCTTGGGTGACAGAAACTAATCCCCGCTAGCCCGCTCTTTTGCGCAATCACTGCGGCAGGTTGCCCCGCCCAGCTTTGGGGGAAGGGCAGCTTGGAACGCTTGGTTTTGCGGTCATTACAACACTGGGCACTAAAGCCGCCGCGGGCACTGGGGTATACCACAAAAATCGCATCGGTGCGGTACAAGCCATTTTTCCATGGCAGGTAAGTATCAAGCACCACAATGCCGTGCTGCGATGCCTCATAAGCTGCCTTAACCGCACTGTCTGCGCGGGTGACGGCGCGGGCTGCCTCAATGCGTTGCGCGAGCAGCACCTTGGCGAAAGCGACCGCACGCACAAAGCAATCCTCTACATCCTCGATGCTATCCCACACGGGGTTAAAGCTGCCAATGGCATCGCATAGCGAATCTTGCTCGCCCGTGTTATCGTTTAAATCAAGGGCTTGGATGAAATTTTCATCCATCAGGCGGGCTTGGTTTTCACCCACTAGCGATGCGCCAACCTCGCGCCAGAGCAAACCAAATGCCGCGTAAGGCACACCGTTCGGGCGAGTTTCGCGGGGTTCATCGTGATGGTCGAACTCGCCCAGACCAATGTCATAGACAATGCCATCAAAGCCATCGGGCACGGTAAAACCGCGGGTAACAGTGAAATCAGGACGCAAAATCTCAAGCAGCGCTGTGGAAAAAACATCGTCCGCGTGGAATTTTCCGCCGTGGGTAAAGCCGTGTTTGGGGATTTGCATAGATGCACCTCGTATCTTGTGACAAAGCCATTTGCCGCGCAAGGGCTGCGGGCGGTATCATACTTTGCCTGCTTCAACATATCTTTAGAATAACGCACCCTTTTGATTGCCCCGCGCAAGCAATGCGAGGGGGCTTTTTGTGGGCAAGACGTTATTTTTTCTTAGTATATCATAACACACAATAAAAATCACTTTATTTAGGCAAAAACAGAGATTTTTTCCGTCTTTTTCCTCACACATCTGCCCTTGTTTTATGGTATACTATCTTTAATGACAAAAAGATACCCACCTGCCAAGCAGCGCGCTTGTTCACCGCTTGACAACCCCATAGACAAGCCACTCTTTCATCACCATACGAATGGAGCGACCTACATGCTAAAAAAATATTTACTGCCCACCTTTTTAACCTTACTTTGCCTTGCCTTGTTGCTTGGCGGGGCGGGGCTATTTTATACCTTGACCCAATATAGCCCCTCTGCCAAGGGCAGTAGCACCGCCAGGGTGGAAACCCTTTGGGTAATCTCGTTAGATGAGGCATGGGCGCAGACCACCTTTGCCAGCGATGACCCCGAAACGCAGCAAGCCGCCATCGCCCAGACCCTTACCGAGGTACAAGCACTTGGCGGCAATGCCATTGCGCTAACAGCGCGTTTGCCCGATGGCAGCACCCTATTTGTGGACAAAACCGAAACGCTGACCCGCGCCGAGAGCATAACGGCCAATGACCAAGTGTTTACCAGTTACGATGGGCTAGAAACGCTGATTACCGCCGCCAATGCCGCCGGGATTGAGGTACTGCTGACCCCAACAGACGAAAGCGGAACTGCAATATCGCAGCCCCAAGCCGACACCCTGCCTGATTTTATGCAAGAGGTGATTGCGCGGCATGCCTTGCGCCTGCTGATAGAGGATAGCACCCTTGGGCTGCAAATCGCTGACCTTACCAGTGGCGAAAGCGACACCCTAATTGCCACCACCAGTGACACCCCCATCGCCCTTGCGCTGACGCTGCAACAAACGGCAGCCACTGACGCAGCCGCCGCGCAGCTGTTTTTAGGCGATTACACTGCCCTATGCGCAGACGCAACCGAGTTGCTGCTGTTTCAAGCCTATTATGCAGAGGGCGAAACCCTACCCGATTTGACCGAATACCTTGCCAGTGATTATGCCCGCACCCTTGCTGTAACCTACCCGACCGAGGACAATAGCGCGGTAACGAGCAAGAGCCTGTTTATCCTTGGCACCAGTGACCCCGACAGCCCCCTGAGCATGGACGGCGAAGAAATTGCCCGCCACGGCACCCAAGGGGTGTGGGGCGTACTGGTGAGTTTAAGCTATGGCACCAACACCTTTACCTTTGAAAACGGCGCAGACACCCTAACCTATACCGTGCGCTATACCGGCAGCGAAGGCAGCGGCAGCAGTAGCAGCAGCGGTGGCAGCTATTACAATGTCAGCGAGGGGCAGACCATCATCATCACCGATGATATCGCAAGCGCATTATCAAATGCATACAGTGCCTCTACCATCACCCAGACGCTCTACCAAGGCGCAGTGGCTGAGGTAACGCGCTATGTTTCCTATGCTGACAGCAGCACCCCCTATGCCTATCAGCTAACAAGTGGCGACTGGGTGCGGGCAACCTATTGCGCGTTATATGACACAAGCCGCATTCATCTGAACGAGGCGGGAATAAGCTATGACGAAGAAATCCGTGGCAGCTTACTGACTTTTAGCGGTGGCACACCCGCAGTCTATCATCTGTGGGAGGATAACACCCTCACCCTCACCCTGATGACCACCGATTATAGCGGCAGCGCCCTGAACAGCGATTGGTTTAGCAGCACCGTCAGCATTGATACGGCTGGCAATACCATCTTTACCTTTACGTTTACCGAGGACGAACCCCTGTATGGGTGGGCGGTAACTTATGATACCGAGGCCCTCACCACCACCATCACCCTAAAGCAGACCCCACATTTAAGTGTGGACGAAAGCCTGCCCCTAACCGGGGTACGAGTGCTGCTAGACGCAGGGCACGGGCTAGAGGACCTTGGCGCGATGGGCGCAGGCGGGCTAGATGCCCCGTGCGAAAAGGACGTGAACCTTGCGCTGACCATGGCGACGGCCTACCGCCTAGAGCAGCTTGGTGCGACGGTGATTTTAACGCGTGAGGATGATAGCTTCCCGAGCTTAGGCGACCGTGTGACGGCGCTGAACACCATCCAACCCGATTTCTTTCTCTCGATCCATCACAACAGCCTAGAGCTTGTCAGTGATTTGAATGAGGCAACTGGAGTAGAGGCCTATTGGTTCTATGACGAAGGCGAGGCTTTTGCGACCGATTTGATTACCGCCGTGAGCGAAGCAGCTGACCGCAACCTACGCAGTGCAAACTATGGCTACTATTACGTCACGCGCTCTAACATCTGCCCCGCGACCCTACTTGAAGTCGGCTTTATGACAAACCCATGGGAATACGAAAGCGTCACCGATGTTGACACCATCTGGGCAGAAGCGGGCGCCATTGCCCAGACCATCTATGACACCGTATCCGCGAACGGCTAATCGCCATGTATCAAGCACTTACCCTACCACAGCCACGCGCGCAAAATAAAATGGCTCTGATTTTTAAAACCATAACGCAGCCGCGAGGGAGCACCCTTGCCATAAGATACGAAACGTGAAAAAGGGAACAGACGATGAAAATGACACAAGGCAGCAGCACCACACCCGGTGTATACCAATGGGATTTGACCGCCACCGCAGCAGAGTTTGAGGCGGCAGTAGAGAGCAGCTATCAGGCAAATAAGGCAAGCCTTACCCTAGAGGGCTATGCGGCGGGCGAAGTGCCCCGCGACGCCATCGAAGCAAAAGAAGGCGAAGGATATTTTTACTATGAAGCAATCAACCGCCTGCTCTCGCAAGGGGCAGACACACTGCTCGCCGAGGCGATTGAAACCGCCGGCATCACCCCCTTAACCGCGCCCGATTATAATGTGGCACAGTGCGGCAAAGAGGGCTTTTGCATGCAAATCACAGTTGGCATTCTGCCCGATGTAACCCTTGAACAATACACTGGCTTCACCCTGACCTATCCGCCCATGCCACTGGGCGAGGAGGCAGTGGAGCAGCAATTGCAGCACATTCAGCAACAAATCGCAAAACAAAAGGGCGCAGACGCACCCCTGCCGCCCCTTGACGATGCCTTTGCCCAAGCCGTGAGCGATTGCGCCACCCTTGCTGAATTGCGCGAAAAGATAGCAGCATCCCTTGCCGCATTTGCGCGCGGACACGCACGCAAACAAGCGCAATTCATGCTGCTTGAAAAGGTCGGGCAAAACTGTACCACAGACCTGCCCGAATATTTACTAAAAAAAGAATATGACCTTGCAATGGAAGCCCTTGCCATGCACCTGCAACAGCATGGGGTGCCGTTTGAAACCTATTTAGCAGAGCAGGGCAAAACCAAAGAGGATTTTGAGGCGGAAAACCACCAGAGCGCCATCGCCGCTCTGCGCGCAAAGCTCGCTGCCTATACCATCGCCCAAAAAGAGGGTATTACCGCAAGCGAGATGGAAATTGAGGGCGAGCTTGTCCGCCTAGCGGCGCAATATCAGCAGAGCGTGCAGCAGTTTAAGGCAGAGCATCCAAGCTATCTTGTGAAAAACGATGTGATTTTAAACCGCACCATCGCCTTTTTAGAGCAGCATTCCACCTTGATTGAAGGGGAGTAAGGCAACCCCACCGCAAGCGCCCTTACAAATAAGCCAAAACAAAAAAGTTGCACAAAATCAGCCAAGCAAAGAACTTATCTAACATCTTTCAATCTGTTAGATAAGCGCCAAAATCGCTGAAGTTGTGCAACTTTTTTAGAATTTTTTAAGAATACAAGCAGTGCAACAGCACCTCTTGTTACAACCCCTTACAAAGCCGCGGCAATCGCCTTGCCCGTTGGGGTGCCGGCAAGCCCGCCGACCCCGGTTTCGCGCAGGTCAATCGAAAGCAGCGCGCCCACTCTGCCCATGGCATCTACTACCTCATCAAAGGGGATTTGGAAGCTGACCGCCGCCAGTGCCATGTTGGCGCAGGATACCGCGTTGACCGCGCCAATCACATTGCGCTTGACGCAGGGCACCTCGACGAGACCCGCGACAGGGTCACAGACAAGCCCGAGCAAATTGCCGAGCGCCATGGCGGCAGCGTCTGCACATTGTGCGGCACTGGCGCCTTTTAAATAGGCAAGCCCTGCGGCGGCCATAGCGCTTGCTGCGCCTACCTCCGCTTGGCAGCCGCCCTCTGCCCCGGCAAGGGTAGCGCGTTGGGCGATAATCTGCCCAAACCCTGCCGCCACATAGAGCGCGTTGCAGATGGTATCTTTATCCGCTTCGCCCTGCCAAAGCAGCGGCAAAAAGACGGCGGGCAGCACCCCGCAAGAGCCTGCGGTAGGCGCGGCAACCACCCGCTTCATGCAGGCATTGCACTCGGCAGTTTTGAGCGCCTCCGCAATCACGGTATTGAGGTAATCGCCCCCAAGCAAATTACCCGCAAGACGGGCGGCATCTACCTTGGCGGCATCGCCACCAGACAGTCCGCTGTGGCTTTTTTGCGCGGGGTTATAATCGGCGCTTGTCGCTTGCATGACCTCCCACAGGCGGTGCATTTGGGCAATGGACGCGCCCTCACTCAAATCACTTTCGGCAAGGTCACTTTGCAAAATGACAAGGTGCAGGGGCAGGTTTTTTGCCTCGCATTCCGCAAGCAATTCTGCACAGGATATAAAAGACATAATCATTTCCCCTTTTCTACATTTAGGCGGGTGACGCTTAATATGCCCGCCTCTTCGCGTAGGGCGGCGCTTAATTCTGCTTTGAGGTGTTGGTCACACTCAAGCACCATAACGGCTTGCTCGCCTTTACCGCTTCGAAATACTTGCATGGATGCGATGTTAATTCTGCGCGCGGCGAGCTGTGTGGTGACGCGGGCGATGGTGCCGGGTGTATCATCGTTATGAATAATGAGCGTGTTGCTTTCGCCCCCGAACGATGCTTTCATGCCATCTAGCTCATTGACACAAATCCGTCCGCCGCCAATGGAGGCCGCCCGCAAGGTAAGGGTGCGACCGCTTTTCCCCGTTAGGCGCAGTACCGCCGTGTTGGGGTGGACATCGCGCAATTCCACCGTTTGAAAGGTAAATTGCAACCCCTGCGCAGCGGCGACTTCAAAACTTTTGGGCAGGCGGGCATCGTCTGGTTGCATGCCAAGCAAGCCCGCCACGATTGCCCGGTCGGTGCCGTGCCCCTTGCCAGTGGTGGCAAAGCTGCCATGCAACGAAATCTCTGCTTGCGCAGGTGCTTCGCCCAATAATTTGGCTGCGGTTGCGCCAATTTTGGCAGCGCCCGCCGTATGGCTTGAAGATGGGCCTATCATAATCGGGCCTAAGACATCAAACAATCGCATAAAACGACTCCTTTTTCCTTGTATACAGCCCAGAACGAGCAAAAAACATGGTTTTTTTATAGATTTTTTTGTTTAATTATAACACATCTTCTCTTTTTTGTGCTATAATAATCGTATTGTTATTTTATATTTCAATTTTTTCGCACACTTGCTACAAAACAACTTCTAAAGTAAATTTGTTTTGGGCAAAAGCCCTTGTTTCTAAAAAGGGTTACTTTGCATTTGAAAGGTGTTTGCGCACCCTTCGTTTTTATCTGTGTAGGACAGCAGTGTGGTCATTGCTGTTACAAAAACATTCCCGCGAACGCGGAACTAGGAGGACAAATATGAAATTACTAACCGTAGAGTATCCCCAGGAAAATGTTTGCCAGCTTACTCTAACTGCAACGGGCGAAGAACTGGAAACAGCAGCAGCAATTGTGTATGAGCGCAACGGCTGCAACTTCAAACTCAAAGGCATTGAAAAAGGCGAGGCAAGCCGTGCTGAAATCGAAGCAGAACGCGGCGAACATGTATTTTGGTACGATGCAATCAATGACATTATGGACGCAGATGTACCCGCTCTATTCGACCAGACTGTGGACGAGCTCAACCTCGAAGTTGTCAGCGAACCTGGGTATGACCTAGTAAGCGTCAACAAAGAAGAAGGCTTTACTGCCACTGCAACCTTCTGCCTATTGCCTAAATTTGAAATCGGCAACTATATCGGCATTGAAGTATCTGCAACCCCTACCTATGTAACGGAAGAACAAATTCAGCATTACATTGAGCGCAAACAACGCCTGAATGCTGAACTTGTGCCACATAAAGGTCCTGCGGTAAAGAACGATACCGTGCACATCACCTATCTTGGGTTAGTAGACGGCAAACCATTCCAGGGTGGCTCTGCTGAAAACAGCCCTCTTGTGCTTGGTCAAGGCCGCATGATTCCTGGCTTTGAAGAAGCAATTATTGGTCACTGCGCAGGCGATGCCTTTGATATCGAAGTAACCTTCCCTGACAACTATCGCCAGAAAGAGCTTGCGGGCAAACCTGCAATCTTTAAAACCAAACTAATTGACGCTTGTGCCAAAGAATTGCCTGCACTCAACTGTGATTTTGCACGCAAATTGGGCGAAGTAGATACCATGGAAGAATACCATGAAGTTGTGCTAAAACAGCTACAACTACTGCGCTATAACAATGCAAAGAACCAGGCAAAGACCAAAGTGCTTTCCTCTCTCGATGCACTGATTGTTGGTGAACCACCAGAACCAATGGTAACCGCCGCTTATTCGCAAGAATTACAGAACCTGCAGCAGATGTTACAGCAGAGCAACATGACCAAAGCACGTTATCTGCAAATGATGAAGAAAACAGACGAAGAGTTTGCCGCAGAAACCCGTGACAAAGCACGCCGTGGTGTGCGCATAAACCTTGCACTGCTTCAGATTGCAAAAGAAAACAACTTTGTGCCTACCGTGGAAGAAATGGACAAGCGCTTAGAAGAATCTGCTGCAAAAGGTAAAAAGACCCTCGAAGAACTAAAAGCAGCAACCAACTACAAGACCTATGCACAGTCCATCGCACGCAAAGCTGCGGTTGATTATGTCATCGACAGTGCTGCAATCACCATCACCGAACCAGAACAGCCCCCTGTGAAATAAGCACAGACCCTATGATATCGCAATGCCCCCATGGTAAGAATTTACCATGGGGGCATTTTTGCTTATTCATTATAGTCTGCCTGTTGTCAAAAACCGCCCGTACACATTTTTTCTATGATATTGAATGTTTGTTATATCTGGCACAAAAAAATTATTGGAAGGCAATCGCAATTGTTTCCCTTCAAATGAGTGCAAATAATCACTAGTTGTTTTGGGGTGAACAATAATTTTATAATTATCATCTAGTGAAAAAAAACCTTTGTCAAACGCCCAATGTATATCTCTTGACATTGCAATGCCATTATTGGGCAAAAACTGCCCTCCATGACTTTTCGGTTTAATATGTGCTGCCTCTAAATTCATATAACTTTCGTACTTAATTACTGTTCCGGTGACTGCACATAAATTTTCATAACCGACCATAACAAAATCTCTAAAATTGGTCGCATTAAATAATCCTGCCACTGCATCATTTTCTTCTTTCGCTACAAAATTTGTGATAGTCGCATCAATTGCTACCGTAGGTTCACCTGCATCCTTAATTTGCAAATATAAAGTTTCAAATTCAGAAATTTCACCCTCGTATATTCCATAGCCACCGCTTATCGGTGTTTTTTTAATCACATCGTCCAAAAATTTGTATAGCGTAGCGTTTTTATCCTTGATTAATGTCATTGGATAAACAATTTGAGCATCCTCATCCTCTTCATCAATATCTTTGCGCATAACCATAATATCATTACACTCAAAATACTTCGGAGTGTGTTCTAACGGATTGTTTAGATATAATCTATACTCATTACGTGGATGTTTCGCTTCAGAGTTATGAAACTTATCATTGTGATAAACAAAATTACAGTATACTTTTTCACCAGAATATAATGGTACAATTGGAAGTAATGCAAAATCATTCTTTTTCGTAGTTGATAGTGGCGGAAAGATGCTCAACACCGCTGTATTCATTGATGTTAATAAATATCTGCCTCTATGAGCCTTTCCATCAATGCCTACACTCCCTAACTCTTGGTGCCCACATTTTTTTAAGTAATATTTGTACATTTTACCCCTCCAATCCATATTTATCAATAATTTGTTTGAGCGCTTTTGCCAATACTAGCGAAAATTTTGGTGGAACCGCATTTCCTATCATTTTATATTGGTGCATTGCACCGCCAATAAATTCATAATCATCATCAAAAGTTTGCAAACGGGCAGCTTCTCTAACCGTGATGGAGCGCATTTGTTCTGGGTCTGGGTGAATATGCCTTAACCCATCTTTATATAAATGAGCGGGAATTGTATTACTTTGACTATTTCTTCTTAAAACATAATACTTATGCACACTGCTTTTTTTGCCAGTCACTTCTTCATACAATTCTTTCAGTTTTGATATGTCCGCATAATCATTCGTTCCATCAGCAATATCGTTTGCAAGCATACCAAAAATATCAATATCGCGTTTACTATGAAACCGAGGAAAGTGGTTTGCTATTATAGAATTTTCATCAAAATGATGGGAATATTTTTTACCATTTACTTTATATTCCTCTTTCGCAGGTAATAGCTTTGGTAAATCACCAATGGCTTCATCCACTGTCGTTTTCTTTGTTTGATAGCTTGGCATCAAAACATTATAAAAATCATTCAAAACTTCTTGCGTTTGTTCTTTATAAATCGCTTTGTTTACCCCTAAGATAATCAATCGTTTTCTATTTTGTGGGACACCAAATGTTGTTAAATCAAACATCGCTTCTTTAAAATTTGAAATAACAGCATAACCCGCATTTTCAAAACTAATCTTTATTTTCTCTACAATTGGAGTGCCATCCGGAGCCGCACTCAGCATCCCTTGTACATTTTCAAACACAAAAAAATTAGGTTGATATTGCGCAACTACCTTCAAATAGCTTTCAAACAAATAATTTCTATAATCATTTTTCATACCATCGACATCGCGAATTCTGCCTGCTAATGAATACGCTTGGCAAGGTGGACCACCTATAATAATATTAACTTTGTTTTTCCCAACTAGTGTATTTAGCCCTGCATGCTGACCATATTCTTCATCAGAAAATCCATTCAATAACTCATCTGTACGCTGTATATCAAAACGAATGACTTCATTTTCTGCATCTGCATGATTCCACTTTGTCTTTAGGCGATGCATAATATTTTCAACGGGCGCTTTTTCCCATTCGACACAAGCAAGCGTACGATAAGACCCCTCTTTTTCAAATCCTTCCATTAAACCACCACAACCGGCAAATAAATCAATGGTGTTTATTTGATGATTCATAAGCATTACTCCTTCTCCATATAATGTAATAGCTGTTCTGCGATGGATTGTCCTAAAAGCGGCGGTACTGCATTCCCGACTTGCCTGTTTTGTTGTGTTCTTGTCCCATAAAAAATGAAATCATCCGCAAAAGATTGAAGACGCGCATTTTCTCTTATCGTTGGAACACGATTATATTGATAGTGAAAATGATTTCTATGTCCTGTATCAATTGTCTTAGATGGTTTTTGACTGTGATATCTTGTCCATGCTTCATTAAATTTTCTACTTGTTCCCACACCCTCTGGCAAATCTTTGTAATTGCCACCTTCTGGAACCAACGCAATAACATCTTTTACCATCTGTGTATGATTTGTCGCCACATGATTGTAAAGCACCTCTTGATTTTTTCGCATTAATTCTTGATAATCATTCATTGGTTCCACAGGATAGTTATCAATTTCATCTCCTAAGTCATCTTCGCGACTTGGCAAATCACTCAATGCCTCATAACAGGTCAGATAATTTTCCGCTGTTTTTTGAGGAATTGGAAATACAAATTCTTGATTTTTTATACCTACAAAAATCAAGCGTTTTCTCATTTGTGGTACACCATAATCCGCTGCACACATAACTGTGTTTCGTACAGTATAACCCATCGCGGTAAAGCGTCGCACGATTTCTTCTTTTATTGCTCCATTATATAACGTTCCCATTCCAGGGACATTTTCAATTACAAAGGCTTTTGGAGAAAACTTTTCGACCGTATTGATCATTGCAAGATAAAGTTTATTCCTTTCATCTTCAAAATTTCGTGGCCCACTAAGGCTAAATCCTTGACAAGGCGGGCCACCTACGATTACATCCACTGTTTGATTTCCAATTAAATCTTCTATCATATCAAAGGTTTCTGGTGCCGATAAATCCGCATTCAAAGTTTTTGCATTCTTATGATTTTTTTCAAAAGTATACAGCGCCGCGTTATCATTATCAACCCCCAACAGAACCTGAAAACCTGCATTTTCAAATCCTTTCGATAAGCCGCCACAGCCACAAAATAAGTCTAGTACATTATATTTTTTCATCGTTTCTCTTTTCCTCTATATATGCTATATCCTTATAATATCAGAATTTCCACATAAAAACAAATGTTATTTAGAAAAAGCAACAAAGGCGACATTCCCGATATTTCTATCGAGAACATCGCCTTTGTTGCTCTTAAACGCTTATCATTTTATTAAAACACAAACAGTTCAAACTAGTTTACACCGTTGCATAGCCGTCTGGGTTCTGGCTCTGCCATTTCCAACTATCAGCGCACATTTCCTCAATGCCAAACTGTGCGACCCAGCCAAGCTCTTTTTCTGCTTTTTCTGGCGCAGCATAACAAGTGGCGATATCGCCGGGGCGGCGTGGGTCAATCACATAGGGGATGGTATGCCCGCAGGCTTTTTCAAAGGCATGAATGACATCTAGCACCGAATAGCCGTTGCCAGTGCCAAGGTTGCAGATGAACATGCCGGGGTTTTGTTCTAATTTTTGGATGGCACAAACGTGACCCTTTGCCAAATCCACCACGTGGATATAATCGCGCACACCTGTGCCGTCTGGGGTGTCGTAATCGTTGCCAAAAACATGCACCTCGGTCAGTTTGCCGACCGCTACCTTGGCGATATAGGGCACAAGGTTGTTGGGGATGCCGTTAGGGTCCTCGCCGATTAAGCCAGATTTGTGGGCGCCAATTGGGTTAAAATAACGCAGCAAAGCAACGTTCAGGCTTGGATCTGCCTTTTGAACGTCCTGCAAAATGCGCTCGGTGAATGCCTTGGTCGCACCATAGGGATTGGTGGTTTCGTGCAAGGGGCATTCCTCAGTGATGGGCACAAAGGCAGGGTCGCCATATACCGTGGCGGAGGAACTAAAGACGAAATTGTGACAATCGTGATTGCGCATGACGTCTAAGATGGTAAGGGTGCAGTTAAAATTATTGGTGTAATACTCAATGGGTTTAACGCAGCTTTCGCCCACTGCCTTATATGCAGCAAACTGAATGACAGCGGTGATGTCTGGGCAAGCGGTGAAAATCGCCTCAACATCTGCCTTATTGGTCATATCCGCCTCGAAAAAGCGGAAGTCTTTCCCCGAAATTTCTTTGACGCGCTGCACCGCAAGGGGGCACGCATTATAGTAGTTATCTGCTACGATAATATCATAGCCTGCTGCAAGCAGCTCAATACAGGTGTGGCTGCCGATGTACCCTGCGCCACCCGAAACTAAAATTGCCATCTTCACTACTCCAATCTATTGTTGGGGCGAAATGCCCCACTATGGTTGCGCCCTGTGGGCGATAACAGTGGTTCTTTCCACAGAATACACCTTTTTCGTGGAAAATTCAAGCCCACGGCTTTCTTTTTTATGGACAATTGTATTTTATTCTACCTCAAAATAGGAAAAGCCGCGCCAAATCCCTTTGGCGCGGCATGGATTATTTGTTTTTTTGTTGCTTTGTAAAATTTTATCGTTGCCATCGTTTGGCTTACACAGACTTTAGTGCACCCTTATAATCTGCCACACTGCTTACCCGTAAAGAAGCGAATGGTAGTGGTGCTACGGTATACCTTGCCCGCACGCAACAGCGTGCTTGGGAATTCTGGGTGGCTTGGGCTACATGGATAGTGCTGCGTTTCAAGCGCAAAACCGCAATGTTTTACCATGGGGATGCCACCTTTACCGAGTGCACCGCAATCTTGGAGACCGTTGCCCGTATAGAACTGCACCCCTGGCTCTGTGGTATAAATTTTCATGCTAATGCCGGTTTTTTCGCTGCTTGCCCATGCACAGATGCTCTGGCTTGCACCGCGTTCACGGTCAATGACATAGCAATGATCATATCCGCCACCTGCAAGGGAAAGGGTAGGGTCATCTTTATGGAGATCTTGCCCAATGCGCTTGCCTGTGGTGAAATCCATCACCGTATTTTCCACTGGTAAAATGCGACCTGTTGGGCAGGTTTCGTCATTGCCCTCTAGGTATTGCGCGGCATACAAGCGCAGCTTTTGGTCATCAATCGTGCCCTCGCCATCTAGGTTAAAATAGCCGTGATTG
Source organism: Faecalibacterium sp. (assembly GCA_044426225.1). Taxonomy (GTDB): domain Bacteria; phylum Bacillota; class Clostridia; order Oscillospirales; family Ruminococcaceae; genus Faecalibacterium. The sequence continues at coordinate 56,790 of JAWXUQ010000003.1, forward strand.
GTTAGGTTAATATATGTATCTGCATCGGTGGTGACGCGATATTCCATCCGAAATGCATTATCTTGCGTGAGGGTATAGCGCACCGCAATTTTAACATTGCCAGGAAATCCATCCTCACCATCGGGGCTAAAGGCCTCAAACAAAATCGAATCGCCAAAGCATTTTACATCATACATTTTTTGGGCAAAGCAGCCATGCAGATGATTGTTCCCGTTGTTTTTCTCGAGAGGGTAAGTTTTTCCATTTAAAGTAAAACTTGCATTTTCGATACGGTTTGCATATCGTCCCACAAATGCACCGCACCATGCACTTGCCGCTTCGTAGCCTGCAAGGGTATCGTGCCCAAGTGCAACGTCAACAGGCCCCTGCTTTGCAGGCACAATGATATCCTTAATGATGCAACCGTAATCAAGCACTGTGACTTGCAACCCTGCGCTGTTTTCTAGGGTGTATGCGGTCACAGCCTCACCCTTTTTGGTGACACCAAAAGGTTTGGATGTAATACTTGCCATGGTCTTTTCCTCCTTCGATGGGATATTTCCCCTTTTATCTTTGTTCATTATAACACAAAAGAACGAGCAAAACCAAGTAACTTTTATATTTTTTCACTATTTTTTCGGTATTTCACAAAGGAAAGCCCTATTTTTTAGTGTTTTTCAATGGGAAATCCATCTAATTTTGTTTTATCTGCCTTGTCAGTCTTCTCAACAAAGCACGCAAAAACAGCGCATCCTTATAAAAAAGATGCGCTGCATGCAATCCCTACCCAAAAAGCGGGGAATTTCCTAGTCTTTTTCTGGTTCTTCTGCGCCTTCATCGCCCGCCTGCTGTACAAGCAGTGCCTTGGTTTGCGCAATAAACTCTGCCGCATCATCTGGCACATCGTCTAAATCTTCGCTGCCGATATCTACATTGAGCGGCTGACGTTTAAAGAAGATATCGTACATGACCGGGATGATATAAAGGGTCATGAGGGTGGCATAGACCAGACCGCCCGCAATAACGATTGCCATGCCGCCTGCCATCTGGCTTGCCATGTCATCGCCAAGCATCAACTGAATCATGGCAAGAATGGTGGTGAGTGCCGTCATTAAAATAGGGCGCATACGGGTTTTGCCAGTGGCGATGAGGGCGGCTTTGCGCTCCATGCCGCCAATGCGCAGTTGGTTGGTGTAATCGACGAACACAATACCGTTATTTACCACCGTACCCATCAGCACGAGGAAGCCCATGATAGAAATCAGCGAGAGCTGCTCGCCCGCGATAAGTAAGCCAATCAAGCCGCCTGTAAAGGCAAGCGGAATGGTGAACAGCACGATAAAGGGGGAGAGCAAACTCTGGAACTGTGCCACCATGACCAGATAGATAAATGCAAGCGCGAGCAGCACCATCAGCATCATCTGCGATACCATCTCGTTCACTTCGTCACTTTCGCCGCCAACGCTGAGGATATATCCTTCGGGGAACAAACCATCTGCCTCTGCCTGTGCGATGATGGTTGACATCTCGCGCGCGAGCAGGGTGGCATTATAACCATCTAGGGTGCTTGCGGTAACGCTGATATAGCGGCTTTGATTTTGGCGGCTGATAGACGCAACGGTGGTGGTTTCGCTCAGGCTCGCAAATTCGCTGAGCAGGTAAATGCCGTCATCCTCTTCTTCGTCCTCGTCCTCATCCTCTTCCTCGCTTGCGCTGAGGGCGGATAAATCCATGCTGCTATCACTGGTATAGCTTGTAAGTTCAAACTCCATATCCATTAAGTTTTCTGCGGTGAGGGGGCTGGTCAAATCCTGCACCACCACGGTGACGGTTTCGCCATCTAGGGTGAGGGTGGTAGAAGTTGCTTCATCCGTCATATAGCTTGCGATTTGCATATAGATTTGCACCACGGTAAAGCCATATTCCATCGCCTTGTCTTTATCAATATCGAGTTGCAGCGTTGCTTCGCCTTCGCCCACGCCGTTATAAATGTTGGTATAGCCATCTACCTGCGCCACCAGTTCTGCCACCGTTTCGCCAACTTCGGCAAGGGTGTCTAAATCGTCCCCTTCAATGGTGATGGTTAAACCGCTTGTGGTCATGGAGCTTAAATCGCCCATACCGCTTGAAGCCGCAGAGGCACTTTGCCCCATTTCTGCCACTACTGCCTCAATATCCGCACAGATTTGGTCAATTTCGCCACTGCCCGCGTTCTCACTTGCTGTGACATAATAGGTATAGCTGCCATAGCTGCCACTGCCACTCGAAAAACCGAGTGCACTCGCGGCATCACTGCTGCTCATGACACCAACATCGGTGACGTTATCGACTTCTAAAATAGCAAGCAGCACTTCATCTGCAATGGTATACGATTCTTCCCGTGTGAGCTCCGCTGAAGTGCTAAAAGCAACCTCGATTTCATCGGAGCCGATATCAGGAATCACCACAATGCCCATCTGGAACACCTGCCAAATGCAGAGCAGGAGCAAGCCCATCGAAACCGCGAGAGGCACCGCCTTGACCCGCAAGCAGAAATCAAGGCTTGTGCCATAAACCTCTTGCACTTGATCAAAGAATTTATGGTCCTTAGGCTTTGTGTTGCGCAACAGGGTGCTTGCGGTGGCAGGCACCACGGTAAGCGCCACAACAAGCGAGGCAAAGAGGCAGTAGGCAATGCACAGCCCCATCGGCATCATTAATTCACGCACCGTGCCACTGGTAAAGACAAGGGGCAAGAACACGCAGATGGTGGTGAGGGTGGAAGCGACAATTGCGCCACTAACCTGTCGTGTTGCCTGCACTGCCGCGCGCGGCGCACTGATGCCCCGCCCACGCAATCGGTAAATATTCTCAATGACGACAATCGAGTTATCCACCAGCATACCGATACCGAGGGCAAGCCCGCAGAGGGTCATCATATTGAGGGAAAGACCGGTGAAATACATCAGCACAATGGCAAAGAGCACCGAGAGCGGAATGCTTAAACCAACCACAAGGGTGGGCATGATATCTTTGAGGAAGAACGCAAGGATGATGATAGCAAGGAAAGCGCCCACTGCCATGCTAGAAACCACGCTATCGACAATTAGATTGATATAATCGCCTTGATCCATTAGGGTGACAAAGGTGAGCCCTGGGTATTTTTCTTCTAATGCTTCGTATGCTTCGTTTAGCCCGTTCGACACATCGTTGGTGCCCGCGGTGCTACTTTTATAAATGGATAAAATCACAGCGCTTTCGCCATTCAAGCGGGCATAGCTTTCCTCTGCATTATCGAGCACCACCACATCCGCCACGTCGCTGATGGTGATATCCCCCACACCATCCATCCTCAGCAGCAGCGCATCGGCAAGCTCCTCTGCGCTTTCGTATGCCTGCCCGACCTTGAGCAGCCACGCATTATCATCGGCATCGTCAAGGTAGCCTGCCGGCATAGAAAAGTTTTGCGCATAAATCAACTGGGCAAGGGTGGAAACATCGAGCAGTGCATCTAGGTTTGCACTGGCAAGGGCGCTTTCCTCTGCCGCTTCGTACTGCACGCGGGCAGCCTCTAGCTCAGACTCCGCGGTAGAGAGGGCGACCGTTGCGGTGGAGAAGCCAACTGCCGCTTCTAGCTGAATTTGGGTCATGCTTGCATAGATACCCACCAAGGTATTGACGGTATCAGGCAGGGCATCCATCTGGGCATAGAGCGACCAAAGGGTGGTTTGTGCGCTTGCGAGGCTGCTATTATAGTTTTCAAGCGCACCCGTGAGGGCTTCAGCGTCTAGATCGGTCAATGCATCGCCCACCGCGGCACCTGCCGCCGCCGTGATTGCCGCCTCTAGTGCAGCACCCGTGGCATTGGCAACAGCAAAGGCGTCTGCAACGGTGGAGATGGTATAAGATGCACCAGTCTCCGCCAAGGTGTTATTGGCAGCGGCAATGAGGCTTACCTCAATGGCTGCGATTGCCGTATGTAACTCCTCCACGCTCTCATCGGTTGCGACAAGGGCAGCGGTGGTATCGACTGCGTCGGGCAGAGCGGTGTAGGCAGCGGCGGCCTCTGTCTGCCCCATTGCGGTGAGCAGGCTAGCAATCGCACTGGTTTGGTCTTGGGTTAAGCCAAGGGTTTCAGCGCTACTATTTTCGCCCGCAAGCAAGGTGAATGCCTCTTGCTCCTCTGTGCTGAGGAGATAGGCAGCAATGACCATGGCGGTATCTGGGTCAACACTGGTGTCTGTATCTGTGCTACCGCCTAGGCTATCAAGGTCGATTTGGGCATCGCTTAAATCATCGCTTAAATCGGCAAGCTGTTCTTGCAACGAGTCCACCGTGCTATTGAGGGGATCCTCTAACATGGCAAAGATTTCATCCCCAAGCACCTCGCCAAAGGTGGTTTGCGCTTCTTCGAGCTCTGCGATGGCATCCTGCACCTCGGCATCTGCCTCATCGAGCGCTTGCTTTGCATCGGCAAGCCCTTCATCCACCTGCGCCAAGATATCGGCATTTACCGCATCAATTTTCTCTTGGTTGAGCTCTACATAAATCGTCTTTTCAACAAGCCCGACCTCGGTAATGCTTGCCACACCATCCACCCGCTCTAGGGTAGGGGTGACGGTATCAGACACAAAGCTGGAAAGCTCATACACATCATACCCCTCATAGGCAAGCGATACATACGAGGTGGCAAGCATATCCATGCTGATTTCCATAATAGAAGGCACACCGCAATCATCTGGCAGATAGGCAGTGATGTTTTGCACCGCACTCGATACCTTGACAAGCGCGGTATCCATATCGGTATCGTCCTCAAAGGTCAGCTGTACCATCGAGTAGTTTTCTGCCGAAGTGGAGGTAACCTCTGTCACACCAGTGATGGTGCCAAGGCTGCTTTCTAAAATTTCGGTAACATCTGCCTCTACTTTTTCAGCACTCGCACCGGGATAGGTAGTAATGACAATCAGCATGGGTACACTAATGCTTGGCAGCAAATCCATCGCCATACTTGTGAGGGAGACAATCCCCAAAATCAATACCATAATAACACCGACCAAAACGGTAAACGGCTTTTTAACACTAAACTTTTCCATACAAACAAACCCTTTATCTTTAAAACGCTTCACACAAAAAAAGCGCACGTAAACCGTGCGCTCTTGACTAACGCATCCATACAAAGTTTACAATGACTACTTTGTTCAGTATACGCTTTTCCTCTTAAAAATTAGTTGACAAATTGTTACTTTTTTAATTTTGATGCAATACGCGTTGCGACCGCCAACAAAAAGACGAACGCGAGCAAAAAAGGGAGCATCGTCAGGGTGTTTTTCACATCCACTGCGGTGGAGTTTGCATAGTCTGCAGGGGAGAGAATATCCACTGTTTCAATCAGCACCCCTTCGCGATAGACCGATACGCTGCCCAGATAATCACCCACTGCGACAGGTGCCTCAATCTCTTCGATTAAATCCACCGTATAGATGATATCATCAGCAAGGTTGGCAAAACCGCTGACGGAATGCTCCGCTGTGGCGACAATCACCTCTGCGTCATAGCTCTTGAGCAGCAGCACCTCACCGAGTGCCTCGTCCTCTGATAAAAATTCATAGGTATCAAAATTGGCAAATGCCCAATCTAAAATATCGGCGCATTCTTGATAGATATCGTTTTGGATTGAGTTGAGCACTACCAGCAGATATTCTTCGCCGTCTTGGGTGGCGGTGGTGACAAAGCAGCGCCCCGCAAGGGTAGTGAAACCAGTTTTCATCCCATTGATATATTCACGATAATAATCGCTTTCGGGATCAATCATAAAATTGGTAGAAGTAACCTCGCGCTCACTCGAGTGCATATTATTGGCAGCGATGGTATAGGTGAGGGTATTGGCGACTTCCATATACAGTGGCTCAGCTGCGCAGGCAGCGGCAATCAGCGCAAGGTCATTTGCAGTAGAGGCATTGCCCGTATCGTATAAGCCGTGCGGGCAGGTGAAATTTGTCTTGGTACAGCCAAGCGCAGTCGCGCGGGCATTCATCTGGCTGACAAAGGTATCAATATCGCCCGCAAGCTCATACGCAATGACACTGGCGGCATCGTTGGCACTGCGTAACAGCAGCCCATATAGTAGCTCACGCATGGTGATTTCTTCGCCAATTTTCAAATCCATATCGGCGCCGTTTTCCACTTGAATCAGCGCAAACTCTGCGGTTAAATCGGTCGAAACGGTGACAACCGTATTTAGGTCATACCCGCTTTCAATCAGCAGCAATGCCGTCATCATTTTGGTGGTGCTTGCCACATAGCGGATGGTATCTGCCCCTTGGTCTAAAATAACCTCACCTGTGTCCATATTCATTAATAAAATCGATTCATCCTCACCATACGGCTCTACGGGTAAATCGTAAAGTGCCGCAGCAGGTAGCGCCGCGGCAAGCAACACGCCAAAGGCGAGTGAGGTCGCGACTAATTTTTGGAACAGTTTTTTGCGCATAGGGGTGGCCTCCGATTTTAAAAAAGTTGAAACACGATAGGGTACGTACGACAGGGTGTGTCCACCCCAATCATTTTTTGTTTTTGCATAAATGCAATGTCTACTGGTCAATCTATGAAAAGTGGGGTATAATAATGACAAAGTAATTATTATACGCTTTATTTCATCACAAAGGATTATTTTTTACAGGATAAAAAAACCTTACCCTATAAAAATAACACAAAACGACAAAAAGAGAAAGGCTGTTTTGCAAATGATTTATACTTTTCAAGGAAAAACTCCCGATATTGCCGCAGCGAGCTTTGTGGCAGAAAACGCAACCCTACTTGGCGAAGTGCGCTTAGCCGCGGGTAGCAACGTATGGTATGGCGCGGTATTGCGTGGCGATGACGGTCCCATCACTCTGTGTGAGAATGCCAACGTGCAGGATAATGCCGTGGTGCACATGGACCCAGGCGGCAGCGTGGTGATTGGCAAAAATGTGACGGTGGGGCATGGCGCGATTATCCATGGCTGCACCATTGGCGAAAACACCCTTGTGGGGATGGGCGCGACCCTGATGAACCACTGCGAAATCGGCAAGGGCTGCATCATTGGCGCGGGCGCACTGGTACCCGAAGGAATGATTGTACCGGATGGCAGCCTCGTGGTGGGTGTGCCGGCGAAAATCCGCGGCAATTTGAGCGAAGAACAAGCCGAAGCCGCAATACAAAACGCGCTGCATTACGTGAAACTAGGCGCAGAACACGCGAAGTTATAATATTATAAGACACAATAAACCCCTCTGTACTTGCGGGAAGGCATTTGCTTAACGAGTGCGAGCGCCGCTGCGCGAAGTGCGAATTTAGCATAGCCTTTCCTATGCAGTAATGAGGTTTCTTTGCAGCTGCGCGTGTTCGCAAACATGCGTGCCGCCTTAGGGCGGCATTTACATGGGCAAAGACACCGAAGCACGGGCGGCGACGTGACGCGTTCCCGACTGCACTAACCTTTCAGACATAAATAAACCCCTCTGTACTTGCGGTATACAGAGGGGTTTTTCCATTGGAATATTGCTTGGATGAGGAGGAATCATGTACAAGGTTCCAGTTGCGGCTCCGGTTCCTTGTGCTTGTTAGTATACCGCAGATTTACGATAAAACCGTTACCGCTCTATGAATGAACTGTAAAATGCATTTTGTGTTGTGAACGGAGTGTAAACAGATTAGCCTTTTTCGGGCATAATGGCACCATAAATGCCTTTTACGCTGACCTCACCAGTGAATACGTTCGTTTCGCCATCCTCTGTCTGCACCACAAGTTGCCCTGTGGCATCGATATCCACCGCCTTGCCGCTGCCCACCGCACCATTTGGTAAATCAAAGGTGACCGCCTTGCCCAAATTGACACAGGCGGCGCGATACGCATCGCGATAGGGGGCAAAGCCTTCCCGCGCGAAGGTATAAAGCGCACGGTCAAAACCGAAATCCGTCAGCGCTCGGGCTAGGTTTGGCGCGGCTGCTTCTGAAGCAATCGCGCAATCAGGGCAGGCAATCTGCAAACTGGTGGCATGGGGCAGCCCTTGGGCGGCAAACTGCGCCGCTGTTTGGCACAGATTAATGCCAATGCCACAGACAATGCCAATGCCCGCCATCCCCTCGCCATAGCGAATGCCCTCACAGAGAATACCACAGATTTTTTTGCCACCCACCAAGATATCATTTGGCCATTTGATTTGGCAATCTAACCCATACTGCGCCTTGAGTTGGTTACAGACAGCAAGACTTGCAAACAGGGGCAGGGTATTGGGCTGCGCAAGGGGCTCTGCAATGGCGACGGTGTAATACAGCCCATCGCCCGCTGCGTTTTCCCAGTTGCGCCCAAGCCGCCCGCGCCCCGCCGTTTGACTGGTGGTAAAGACCGCGCCGATTTTGCCAAATTCCTCAAAATGCGCCTTGGCATAGCGGTTGGTGCTATCACATTCAGGCAGCCACAGCACATGGTTGAGCGTGCCCTCTAGCAGCACAGGTGCCTGTGCACCCTGCGCCGCCGCAAGATCCGAAACAAAATCCATACAAACCCTCTCTTAGCGCTGTGGCACTGGTTTGTGCTGTGCCGAAATGAGTTTGCCGTTCTCTAGCTGCAACACACCATAGGTATCCGCGCCAGTATAGCAGCGCCCACAAGAGCCAGGGTTAAAGAGGGTAACACCATCACATTCCTCATGCAAAGACTGATGGGTGTGCCCAAAGAGAGCAAGGGTTGCACCGCGTGCCTTGGCGGCGGCGGCAAGGGTTTTGGTATCGTATTTTACCCCATGGATATGCCCATGGGTATAATAAGCAATGACCTGATCAAAGGGGGCAAGTGCCTCACGCGGGTAAAACGAATGGAAATCGCAGTTACCACTGACAAGGTAATACCGCAAGCCTTGGTATTCTTCCATTGCTTGTTCCATATCGTGAATTCCATCGCCCAGATAAATCACCGCGCTCATGGTTTTTTCTGCGGCAAGCACACGGCGGATGCTATCTGCATCACCATGGCTATCACTTAATACTACTAAAGTCGTCATCTGTTTGCTCCCTATTATTCATTCATATTCTGGTACTGCATCTAGGATCACTAGTTGCCAACACACATCATTTGTTCCCTTGCCTGTCCGCTGTGTTTTGTAGCGTAACGCAAGCGCAACGATTTGGCATCACTTTGCCCTGCGCCCTTACTCTGCCCCTTGGCAATCAAGCAAGGCACGGTAGACTTCGCTTTTGCTAAAGGGGGTGCCCTGCGCAGCAGCCTTAGCGGCGGCAGAAACGCCCATCCCACCCGCAAGCAATTGTTGCGCGGCGGCAGTGACTTCGTCTAGGGTGAGGGACTGCTGATTTTCTGGTGCGGGGGCTGCCCCTGCCACCACCAGTACATATTCACCCCGTGGCGCGGTGTCTTGGTAATAGGCAATCGCTTGCCCTAGCGTTGTTTTTTGGATTTCTTCATGTAATTTCGTTAACTCACGGCAAAGGGTAATGCTGCGCTCTGCCCCAAAATATGCCGCCAAATCATCTAGCGTAACCCGCAATTTATGCGGTGCTTCGTAAAAGATAATGGTTCGCTGTTCTGTGGCGAGGGTTTCTAACTGTGCTTTTTTCTGCTTGCGATTGACGGGCAAGAACCCCTCAAATACAAACTTGGTGGTATCCTGACCCGAAACCGCAAGGGCAGTAACGCAGGCAGAGGCACCCGGGATAGGCACAACCTTAATGCCAAGTGCGAGTGCATCCCGCACAATGACCTCACCGGGGTCAGAGATACAAGGCATGCCCGCATCCGAGCACAGCGCGCAATCTTCACCCTCTTGCAAGCGGCGCAAAATGGCATCACCACGGTGCAGCTGATGCTCATAATAGCTGACCATCGGCTTTTTCAACCCCAAATAATTGAGCAGCCGCAATGTCACGCGGGTATCTTCTGCCGCGATAAAATCGACCTTGGCAAAGGTTGCTGCCACGCGAGGAGGCATGTCATCGAGGTTACCGATGGGGGTGGCAACGATATAGAGGGTTCCAGACATAACCTGCCCTTTCTAGCATGGGATCATTCACATGCCTACTGCGCGGAAACAATTCGATTGGCTTCGCTTTGATAAAAAGGTCGCACCACCAATATTACTGCGATGCGCCTCTTTTTCGGTTGCGTTTATGAAAAAAGCGCCAATTGATACAATACTTTCATTATATCAGTTTTATCGCCCACGCGCAATGAACGAAATTGCTGATTTTGAGAAAAGAGAACCGCAAAAAACAGGCGACTTAGTTGCCTGTTTTGCAAGGTGAAGGGCGGCTTTCTACTTTTTAATAGAGTGCCATCCCCGCACTGATTAAAATATCTGGCTCAATCACCAAACCAACCTTGCGGTTTTTTTGCGCCTCTACCAAGAACAGCCACGGTGCGCCATCCGCCTTGTTCTTGACAAATACCAAGCGTTTTGGCTCTAATCGGTACTGCTTGAGCACCGCAAACACCTCTGCCATGCGGCTAGGGCGATGGCAGAGCGCAAACCGCCCGCCATCTTTTAACAGACGCGCTGCACAGGCGCAGACATCGGTTAGCTTGCATTCATTTTCGTGCCGCGCAATGGCATGGGCAGGCAGGGCACTTTGTGCGCCAGTTTGCAACTCAAAATAAGGGGGGTTACAAGCGATAAGCTGCACCTGCCCTTGCAATTCTGGCATGGGGGGAAACGCACGTAAATCGCCACAATGGGGGTGAATGCTTGTGATGCCCTGCGCGGCGAGGGCGGCGGCAAGCTGCGCACTGCCCTCAGGTGATAGCTCAACGGCAGTGCAGCTGCCACGGTGCCCCGCGTCATACCATTCTAAGGCGACAATACCGCACCCCGAACACAAATCGACCGCCTTCCAATCGCGCCTAGGTGGGCAAAAGCGGGCGAGCAAGAGGGCATCTGTGCCGAAACGATGGTTTGCGCTGCAATATACCTGGGTGCCATTCGATAAGGTTTCCACACGATTTGACATGATAGGGTTCCTCTCTGCTCATTTTTATGTGATGATCTTGCTATATTGGGATATTAAAATTTTGGGACTGACGTTCTGCAATCTGTAAACAGTCTAAATAAACTTTATTTTGGCAACACGCGCAACTGATTTTATCCCACCATAGGTTTCGCACTCTTTCACAGCACGCAAATACGAGCCACACACCAAGAAAGAAGCAAAAAGAAAAGGCAAGCTGTTGTTACAACAGCCTGCCTTGTTCTTCTGTGTTTTTTTGTGCGTAGTAGTGAAAATTATTCAGCTACAATCGCGCCAGTTGGGCAAGCACCTTCGCATGCGCCACAATCGATGCAAGCATCTGCGTCGACAACGGCAGTGCCGTCCATCGAGATTGCGCCTACGGGGCAAGAGCCTTCACATGCGCCACAACCAACGCAAGCGTCTGTTACTTTATGTGCCATAATGATACTCCTGTTCTTTGCGTGTTTTCTAACAAGCGCCCTGACAGTCACGCGCTGTGCGAGGGTGGTGCGAATATGTTTTCGCACCGTGAGTGTAGCAAACTTTTTGCAAAAACGCAAGGATATTTTATCTTTTTTTTTGAAAAATTTATAATTTGTTCTTTTTTCTTTTTTGGCTGTTTTTTCGATTTCCGGTTTTGCAAAAATCAAACGATAGCGCGTTATATTTTTACTATAAAAAGTTAGTTTTAGCAAACTACGGTTAGCCCACGGCAACCTTTTCGGGTTAGCCGAAAGCAACTTGCACCCGACTTATTTGCGGCGATTACCACGATAGTTTGATGGTTTGCTTCTGCCACCATTTTGCCCGCCGTTTTGGGATTGGTTTTGCGCGTTATTTTGTTTTTGCGCTGGGGCTGTATCGCTAGATTTTGCATTTTGCGCGTTACGATTCTTCGGGCAACCACCCTGCTCACTGCTTGCCACGATGGGTGCAGGGTTCTGGTTCATGCCAGAATAATCATCCTGAATATCTGGTTTTTTAGGGGCGCGTTTGCCGCCCGAAATATATTCGCAAACCGCCGCCTTATAATATTTAGGCGCGATAGAATCAAAATGCCCGCGCACCTTGAGATAGCCCGAAACAGGGTTCGTTTCTAACACAGTGCCCACACCATCAGGGGTGCGCACGGTACTGCCGACCATGGGATAAATGCTGTTGAGGTATTCGTAGGCATCTTGCTCATACGATAAGCAGCACATCAAACGCCCACAGCTGCCACTGATTTTGGTGGGGTTGAGCGACAGCCCTTGTTCCTTTGCCATTTTAATGGAAACTGGCTGAAACTCTTGTAAAAAGCGGCTGCAACAGAAGGGTTGTCCACAAATGCCAAGCCCGCCAAGCATTTTGCTTTCATCGCGCACACCAATCTGGCGCAGCTCAATGCGGGTACGGAACACTCCGGCAAGGTCCTTGACCAAATCACGGAAATCAACACGACCGTCTGAGGTAAAGTAAAAGACGATTTTAGAGCGGTCGAGGGTATATTCTGCCTCAATGAGCTTCATATCAAGTTTGTGCTTTGCAATCTGCTCCGTACACAGGGTGAAGGCACGTTCTTCATCCGCATGGTTTTGGTGCATGCGGCGAACATCCACCCCATCCGCCATCCGCACCACAGATTTTAAATCCTTTGGCGCGGTGGAATCGGGCACAAGATGCACTGCCTTGGTGACTTCGCCACATTCAGTGCCATGTGCAGTGGCGACAACAACGTAATCGCCAAGCGCGACGTCATAGCCCGCAGGAGAGAATAGCGCGCTTTTACCGTTTTTGCGAAAGCGCACAGAGATTAATTTTGTCATAATGGTTCCTTTTTGGGTTCCGCGCCGTTTGTTCGGAAGGGTTTCACGTCACTGCCCTCGGCAAAAAATTTGAGCAGCGGGTTAAAAAGTAAAATGGGATGTCCTGCACCCCGTATCAGCTACACAGCAAGACATGCCGCTGTGCGGTATCAAAAACTTGGGTATTGCAACTGTCTTGATGGCATTTCTAAGGCGAGCGCGTCAAACACCTGTCAACTTAGAGATAACACACAGTTAGCATTTGCCCAAGCGAATGGCAAATAAGGTAAGCACCGCTTTGGTGTTAACATTTGCGCCAATTTGGCGGATAGCCTCTTGCGCGGCACGGATGCAACGCAATGCCGCCCGCCCGTGTAAGGGCGAAAGCGTATCATTTTGCATGCCGGCAAAAACAAGGCTAAGAAAATCGTTTAAAAACTGGACAGCGGCGGGCTTGTCTTTTTCAAAAGGCACCAAAATCGCGCCCGCCGTATAGGCATCATGGGTGGCGGCCGCCGCGGCAAGTAGGGCAGCCTGTTCTAGGTTTTTCTTGCGTTTTGGGGTTTTGCTGACCGCAAGCACAGTGCCGATATGCCCACCAAATACTTCGCTCAGGTATTCTGCCTCAGCAGCTTTCACACCTTGTTTTTTGCAGGCTTCAACACACAAGGGCAAAGGCGGGGGAGAAAGGGCAAATGCCACGCAGCGACTGCGAATGGTGGGTAGCACAGCGGCAAGGCTAGTGGCTGTTAATAAAAACAATACCCCCTGTGGCGGCTCTTCTAAAATTTTGAGTAGGGCATTCGCCGCTTCTTGCTGCATTTTTTCTGCGCCGTAAATCAGCACCACCCGCCCCTCAGCGGAAAGGCTAGAGTTTACAATTTCACGGCGCACCGCGCGAATTTGACTGACCTTAATGGTATCTGCCTTGCCATCGCCTGCCACGATGATTGCCTCACGTACAATGCCTGTTTGAATGCTACCCACTTTATCACTGCCCTTGCCCGCAATGGCAAGACAGCAATCACCCTGTATCAAGTGCTGCGCCGCAGCACCACCCGCAGGGTAAAGGTACTGCGCCGCAATAAGGCGAGCAGCAAAACGCGCACCGACACCAGCCTCACCACAAAGCAGCAGGCTGTGCGTCATGCGCTGATTGCAAAACATATCCGCCACACTTTGTTTGAGCGGCGCGTTCCCGACAAGGCGGGAAAGGGGGGCTGCTTGCGCAGCATCCTGTTGGTGTTGGCTCACAGTTTTTCAAATCGCTCAACGTTGGTGACAAAAACAGTTGCGCCGCCCACCAAAATCTCCATGGGTTGCACGCTTGGGCCTGCATCCTCATAACCCGAAACGTTGGGCACAATTTCGGTGTGCTGATGGCAGCAGTCGTGGATAACCTTAATACAGATATCAAGTTTATCATCCTCCACACCCATCATAAGAGTGGTGTTGCCCGCCATCAAAAAGCCACCAGAGGTGGAAAGGCGCGTGACCGAAAAACCTGCCTTAACGAGTGCGGAAGAAACGGTGCGGGTATCCTCTTTGTTAATAATCGCAGTTACCATTTTCATTGTCAGTTCCTCCTTCAAGCTATCAATTCCAATTGGTTTTTTTCTTTGCCTTATTGTAACACACAATGGCAAGTTTTTGCAAATAAAACCGCAACTTTACCGCCAATTTTTACGGTTTCTATGGCGCCAACGCTCTCTGCGCACCTTTGCGCGGGCTGCATTCCAGAAATCTTTACCGAAAAAGACCAAAAAGCCCGCCATACTGCACAAAATATTCACCTTGGTGCCTAAACCGCCGAGCAAGAAGGCGAGCAGACAAAAGCCGCCCGAAATCCAGCCCATCCACTTGACCTTAACTGGCAGCACAAAGAACAGCAGCACTTCGCGCTCTGGGTAGAGCATGGCATAAGCAAGATAGAGCGAGAGCAGCAGATAGCTATTGCTGGCATAACCCGTCAGCATGGCTGCGGCAATGGCGCCAAGCACCGTGATATAGATATATAGGTTGAGGCGGAAACTGCCCCAAGTGAACTCTAACATTTTACCCACAAAATAATAGAAATAGGCCGAAATTGCAAACCAAAGCGGGGATGTATTCAAGGGGTAAAACACAAAGGTAACAAGGCGCCACACCTGCCCTTGCAACACATACGCGCGCCAAAGGGCGGTATAATCGCCAAATGAGGCATTGATGAAAAACATGGCCAGAAAGACAAGCACCTGTCCCGCCACAATATAGTTGACAATACCTGGGATTGCGTAACGTGAAAATTTGCGCTCTAGTTTATAAATCCAATCCATTTGCGTTCCTCCGTGCTGCATGCTGCTATTTGTATTTTTGATAGGCTGTTCACATATTTTACAAAAAAATGCGACTGTTTTGCAGATGGCGCGCCGTATTTTTCCAAAAAACTGTAAAAATGTGTTTTTGTTGTATCAATCCCAAAAAACAATCGTAATTTTTCTTTCTCTTATTTTACCACGAATAATAGGGCAATTCAACAGTTAGGATAATTGTTCACCTTTTCCACAGAGTTTTAAACATTTATCCAAATTTCGAAATGCCGATTTTAAGGCTATTTCGGAGATTGTTTCAACATTTTCCACAGGGTTTTCAACATAGTTGCTTTTCTCCCTCGCTATACCAATCGTAATATCCCTGTTTTTTCCAGACAAACATCGACAGTTTTTTTGCTATCACAAATTTTTCACATGGAAATTCTGTTCATTTTTACAAGATTTGCGCAGAAAAAATGCACCAAAATTTCCCGAACTGCACACAAAAAAACCAACGCTTTGTCGACAAATAGAAAAAACGGCGCAAACTGCGCCGTTTCATTGTTTTGATTAATCTGTGCTCACATCATGTCCTTCGCCCAAGCTGCGAAAGCCTTCACCAAACATTTCACTTGCTTCACACACCAGTACAATGGCGCCATGGTCTACTTGACGGATGGCATCGCGAATGCGGAATACTTCACTGTTCGAGCAAGCGCAGTATACCATCTCTTTGTCGCTGCCCGTATAGCTACCAGTGGCGGGGGCGATGGTGCTGCCACGATCAACTGCCAATGCAATCGCCTTAGAAATTGCCGCACCTTGATCACTGATGGCAATGACTAGCTTACCCGCGCCCGCACCATAGACGATTTTATCCATCACCACGGTGGTTGCAAAAACCGAGATTAAACCATACAGCACGGCATTGATGCTGCCATAAACAGGCCAGCCCATTAAAATGACAATCCCATCCAAAAAGAGGGTAATCTGCCCAAAGGAAAAATGCGGGTTTTTCTTTTTGATGGCGGCAAGCACAAAATCAGTGCCGCCCGTGGTTGACCCGCGCATATAGATAATGCCAAGCCCTGCACCCGCAAAAATGCCTGTAAAGACTGCGGCAACCACTGGCTCGCCGTCATACAGGGGCAATCGGGCGAAAATCAC
>JAWXUQ010000004.1:0-37132 GCA_044426225.1 Faecalibacterium sp.
GCGGGAATATTTTATGGGTGATGGGCCCTGCCTTTTCGTTTGACGCAGACGCGCGCCATGCCATGCAGATGATGATTGAACACGGCTATGCCGATGGGCTGCTTGCGGGCAATGCCCTTGCGACCCACGATTTAGAGGGCGCGCACCTGCACACCGCACTCGGGCAGGATATCTACACCCAACAGCCTCAGGCAAATGGGCATTATAACCACCTTGATGTCATCAACAAGGTGCGCGGCTCTGGCTCTATCCCGCAATTTATAGCAGATTATGGCATTCAAGACGGCATTATGTACAGCCTTGTCAAACAGGATGTGCCCTATGTGCTGACGGGCTCTATCCGCGATGATGGACCCTTGCCCGAAGTGTACGGCAAGGCGTATGAGGGGCAGGATGCCATGCGCGGGCTTGCCAAAAAGGCAACCACCGTCATCTGCCTTGCCACCATGCTGCACACCATTGCCACTGGTAACATGACCCCCTCGTTCCGCGTGGGCGAGGACGGCGAAATTCGCCCTGTCTACCTGTACACCGTGGACATTGACGAATTTGTGGTGAACAAGCTGCTTGACCGCGGCAGCCTTTCCGCCACCACCATCGTGACCAACGTACAGGATTTTATCACCATCATTGCCAAAGGGCTTGGGGTGTTTTAATTTCAGCATCATAAAATAGTAAAGCCCCGCCACTGCGTTTTCGCATGGCGGGGCTTCGCTATTTTATTTATCGTGTGGCAAGTTTCCTGTTTTATTTTTTAGAGGGACAACTTAATATCCGCGCAGTGCCCGGTTATTGTTATCACGCAAATCGCGCTCCACGCAAACGCACCAAGCAATTATGACTCAAACTGCGAATTATACAGCTCGGCATAAAATCCCTTTTGCGCAAGCAGTTCTGCATGGTTGCCTGTTTCAATCACGTCACCGTCTTTCATGACCAAAATCAAATCGGCATCCTTGATGGTCGAAAGGCGATGCGCAATGACGAACGAGGTGCGGTGCTCCATCAGGGCATCCATTGCTTTTTGGATTTGCAGCTCGGTGCGGGTATCGATAGAGGAAGTCGCTTCGTCCAAAATCAGCATGGGTTTATCCGCAATCATGGCGCGGGCAATGGTGATTTGCTGCTTTTGCCCCTGTGAAAGCTCTAGCTTATCGCTGAGGATGGTGTCATAGCCACGCTCAAGCGTTTTAACAAAATGGTGCAGCCCAACCGCCTTGGTGGCGCGTTTCAAATCATCTTCGGATACGTTTTCACTGGCATAGATTAAATTCTCGCGCAGGGTGCCATGAAACAGCCAGGTATCCTGTAATACCATGCTGAACTGGGCATGCACCTCTTCCCGCGGAAGGTCTTTGATGGAAACCCCATCAATGAGGATATCACCACTATTAATCTCATAAAAGCGCATCAGCAAGTTAACCATGGTGGTTTTGCCCGCACCCGTGGGACCTACAATCGCAACCTTCTGCCCTGCCTTGACACTGGCAGTAAAATCATTGATGATGATTTTTTCAGGGTCATAGCCAAAGTGGACATTTTTAAATGCGACATCGCCCTTCACCGTCCCAAGGCGGGCGGTCTTGGCGCTTTCATCTGGCATTTCTGGCTCTTCCAAAAAGGCAAAGACGCGCTCTGCCGCTGCGGTGCCCGATTGCAGGTTTTGCATGGCTTGGGCAATCTGTCCGAGAGGCTGCGTAAACAGGCGGATATAAAGCATAAAGGCGACAATCACACCAAAGCTAATCTGCCCATCGAGGGCAAGCAATGCGCCCACAATGCAGACGCAGACATAGCCAAGGTTGCCAGTAAAGGTCATCATTGGCATCATCAAGCCAGAGAGTGCTTGCGCTTGGAAGGCGCTATTTTTTAGCTTCGCGTTGGTCTGGGCAAAGACAGAAACGGCATTTGCTTCGCCGTTATATGCCTTGACAACGGTGTGCCCGGCATACATTTCCTCAATATGCCCATTGATTTCACCCAGATGGTGCTGCTGCTTGCGGAAAAACTCCTGCGAGTGACGCATGACCGTCATCATAAAGACAAACCCGATGACACTAGAAAGAATGGCAGTGATGGTCAAAATCACATTGGTAATGCTCATCATAAAGAGCGAACCGACCAGTAGTGTCACCGCCGAAACAAAGGTGCCCGCCGATTGCGAGAGGGTTTGCCCAATGCTATCGACATCATTTGTCACGCGGGAGAGGACATCGCCCTTTGAATGCTTAAAGTAATAGTGCATGGGCAGGCGGTTGATTTTCGCCGAGATATCCGCACGCAAATTCCGCGCAGTGGTCTGCATGACGGTGGACATGATAACACCCTGCAAAATAGAAACAAGATAGCTCAGCGCATAAACCGCGATTAAGAACACACCAATCGAAGAGATTGCATCCATATCCATGCCACCTGCGCCGCTAAAGCTCAGCTGCATGCCCTCGGTGATGGTATCGGTCAGAATGCTTAATTTATCGGGACCAAGCAGGGTTAAGATAGACCCAAGCATGGCAAAGCAGATGGCAACAAAGAGCAAGGGGCGATATTGCTTGGCATAGCGCAATAGCTTTGCCATGGTGCCCTTAAAATCCTTGGCTTTTTCGCCTGCGCCCATCCCGCCGGGGCCACCATGACCGCCGGGGCCGCCGCGTGGGGGCTGTTTTTGTGTGGAACCTAGCTCATACTCATTTTTAGGCATTTTTTAGTTCCTCCTCTGAAAGCTGCGACAGCGCAATTTGTTTATACACTTCACAGTTGGCAAGCAAATCACGATGGCTGCCCATCCCGACGATTTTGCCATCTTCAATGACGATGATTTTATCGGCATCCTTGATGGTGCCAATGCGCTGCCCTACAATCAAGCGGGTGGCATCACCACATTCTTTTTCTAGGGTGCTGCGCAGGGTGCGGTCGGTTTTATAATCGAGCGCACTGAACGAATCATCAAAAATAAAGATTTCTGGCGCACGGTAGACGGCGCGGGCAATCGATAGGCGCTGCTTTTGCCCACCCGATAAATTGCGCCCGCCTTGGGCAACGTAGGCATCATATTGGTTGTCTAACTGGGTGACGAACTCTGCCGCTTGGGCAGTCTCGACCGAATGTGCCAAATCTGCGGCATCATCACTGACCGCGGCATTGTCGCCAAAGATAACGTTGGATTTGACGGTGCCCGTAAAGAGGGTTGCGCGCTGCGATACATAGCCAATCAAGCTGCTAAGGGCGGTTTTGCTATATTCCTTAACGTTTCTGCCATTGACGAGCACCTCGCCCGCACTAACATCATAAAAGCGGGGAATGAGATTGACCACCGTACTTTTGCCGCAGCCAGTCGCACCAATAAAGGCAATGGTTTCGCCCTGCTTTGCGGTAAAACTGACATCGTGCAACACGTAATCCTCTGCATCAGGGTATTTGAAGCTGACATGTTTGAATTCCACCTGCCCACTGTACCCAGCGAGCCCTTCTTTTTTGTCGCCTTCTACCACGCTTTGCGGTGTGTCTAACACCTCATTGATGCGGCGGGCAGCCACACTTGCGCGGGGCAACAGCATAAAGACCATGACAAGCATCATAAAGGACATAATGACCTGCATGGCATAGGAGGAGAAAACGACCATATCCGAGAAAAGGGTCATTTTATCCATCCCGACTGCCTCATTAATCAGCACTGCACCCACCAGATAAATGGCAAGGACAAGCCCATTGCTGACCATCTGAATGCTTGGCATCAAAAAGGACATGGTACGCGCGGTGAACAGATGGGTACTGGTGAGGGCACGGTTTGCCACCTCAAATTTATCGGCTTGATAGCCCTCTGCATTATAGGCACGCACCACGCTGATGCCATCTAAATTTTCGCGGGCAACCATGTTGATGTCATCGGTGAGGACTTGCAATTTTTTAAAGCGGGGCACAGCGAGCGACATGCAAGTGCCCACAATCGAGACAAGCACCACCACTGCAATGCCAGTGACCACCGTCCAAGAAAGATTTTTGTTGTAAATCTTAATCAGTGCCCAGACAGCCGTAATGGGCGCTTTGACAAGCATTTGGGTGCCCATTACGATTAAAAGCTGCACCTGCGTCACATCGTTGGTGGTGCGGGTAATCAGGCTAGCGGTCGAAAAGGAATTGACCTCTTTCATCGAAAAAGACATGACCTTATCGAACAGATTGCCACGGATGGCATAGGAAAAGTTTGCGGCGATTTTTGCCGAAATAATGGCAACCGATATGGCAAGGATTAAGCTGCCAAGGGCACAGAGCAGCATTTTGCCACCCGCAACATAGATATCGCCCATGGCGCTGCCCTCTGTCTGGACAAGCATGGTAATCTCTGACATATAATCAGGTAGGGTTAAATCCAGATAGGCCTGCCCGCAGGTGCACAGAACAATCAGCCCTGCAAGCAGATACTCTACCATGGATAATTTTTTGATGATTTTAAACATGGGTTTCCTCCAATTGGGTGGGTCGGTTTTCGGATAAGATGGTATCGATGATTTCTAGGTTTTTCATTAGTCTTTGCAATTCTGCAATCCCTAATGCATCCACCACCTGTTCCATGGTGTGATACAAACGCTTGTGCAAACTTTCACAGAAGGCAGTGCCCTCTGGGGTCAGGGCAAGCGAAACTGCCCTTGCATCGGTGGGGGAGCTTGCTTTGGTAATCCACTGCTTTTGTGCTAATTTTTTTAAAATAACCGTCATGCGAGCAGAGCTAACACCCAGTACATCACTAATCTCGCGTGAGGTCACACTGCGTTTTCCTTGTTTTTCCGCTTCACCCAGATATCGCAGCACCGCCACAAGTCCCATCTCGCTTTTATGCATTTGCTCAAAGGCATGGTTTGCGCGGTGTTGATGAAACAATGCAAGCGCCTGATATACGTCCTCTTGTTTTGCCATTGGACTAGCCTCCTTTTTTGTTTTGCTAACATGGTTAGGATAATAACATAGCTAACGGGGTTAGTCAAGTAAAAATCAAAAGGTTATTATAATGTTCATAAACTTCACAAAAAATAAAAAAAGTCAGCACAAAATGCGTTGCCTTTGCCAAAGATGTGGCAAAAAACCGCACAATCGCTTGTTTTTTACCCACTTCATGTTATACTTTTATTATGTATTCTATGCGATGCACCCAAGCGCGATGCACCGCTGCGCGCACCGCATTTTCTTCCACCTCTGAGCACCAAAGGATGTTACGATGAGCACACTTCTTGTTTTACAGTCTCGCATGTTTTTGATTATGTTCCTTGGCATGCTTTTGCGCAAAAAGGACATCATCACCGCCCAAGGGCAGCAGGTCTTAACCGACCTTGTCCTCTTTTTAATCTTGCCTTGCAATATTATTTGCTCTTTTTTAATCGAATTTGACAGCGAGATTTTGCAAAATTTCTTGACCATTTTTATCATCTCGGTTGCCATTCAATTTGGCTGCTTTGTTTTGGGCAAGGTGCTCTATACTAAGGTGGATGACGGCAAACGGAAAATCCTGCAATATGCCACCTCGGTTTCTAACGCGGGCTTTTTGGGCAGCCCTGTGGCGGAAGGGGTATTTGGCAGCATGGGGCTTGTCTATTCGTCAATTTACCTCATCCCAATGCGCGTGATCATGTGGTCAGCGGGGATTTCACTCTTTACTGCCTCGGTTGATTGTAAGAGCCTTGTCAAAAAAGTGCTCACCCACCCTTGTATCATCGCGGTATTTGCAGGGCTTGCGCTGATGTTTGCACAAGTCAGCGTGCCACAAATCATCCTTGCACCATTGCAAGACCTCAGCGCCTGTAACACTGGTGTTTCCATGCTTGTCATTGGCTCTATTTTGGCTGATTTAAACTTCCGCACCCTCTTTGACAAGACGGTACTACTCTTTAGTGCATTGCGGCTTGTGGGCATTCCTTTGGTGGTATATGCCCTTTGCCTGCTGTGTGGGGTGGATGGGCTTGTGATGGGTGTTGCGGTGCTGATGGTGGCAATGCCCGCAGCAAGCGCCACGGCCTTGCTTGCCGCAAAATATAAAAAGGATGCCGCCTTTGCCTCAAAATGCGTGATTGCGACTACCCTGCTTTCGGTGGTGAGCATCCCACTCTGGAGCACGCTGCTATTACAAGGGATTTAAAAGACGCTACCCTGCCAAAGCCCATCATAAAGCATGCAGCGCACGTGGCGCTCGCACCCGTATTCACTTGCGATCCCCCGCCTTACATGCCGATCATCTCTTATCCTTTATCAACAAGAAAAATCACCCCTGGTACATCTGCGCTGCCCATACGTTTTAACGCAAACGTTCGGGACAGCACCACGGTATACCAAAGGTGATTTTTTATTTTATAATACGATTGTGTCAGCGCATTCTTTTGCCAAGCAAAGCAAGAACATCTCGCCCTACGCTTTCGCAGTGGTGGGGGCAACCTGCTGCTTTGGTTTTTTATCCTGCATATAACGCACCACGCAGGAGAGGGTAAAGTTGATGATGAAATAAATCAGCATCGCAACCCCAAACAAAACGAATACGTCTGTTACATGTACTTGGTCGGTGCCATTATAAGTGCCGGCTGTGCCCAAAATCTTTTTCACGCGGCTCATCAGCTCAATGGTTGCCACGTTTGCAAGGTAGGAGGAATCCTTGATGGTGGTAATCATCTGGCTAAGCAAGGTGGGCACAATGTTGCGGTATGCCTGTGGCAGCACGATATAGCGCATGGTACCAATGGTGGTAAAGCCCTGCGAATGCCCTGCCTCAAACTGACCCTTGGCGACACCGTTAAGCCCGCCACGCACGATTTCTGCGGTGACAGCAGAGGTGAATAAAATCAGCGCAACGGCTGCCTTAAACATCAGCTTGACCTCAACACTGGTTAAACCAAACATTTTTTGCCCGAAAATCTCAGGGCAGGGGCAGAACACCACGCAGATGAAAATCCAGAGCAGCAACGGTGTGTTGCGGAAAATCTCGATATAGGCAATGGACAGCCAACGGAACACGGCAGTTTCCTTGCTTGTGCAATAGTTGCGCAGCATGGCAAGCACCGAACCGATGAGTAACCCCATGACAATCGCGATGATTGAAAGAATGATGGTGAACAGCACACCTTTTAAGATATACATTAAAATTGCGCCGTTGGAAAGCATGGATAGACTCGCTTGTAATGTTTCCATCATGCACCCCCTTCTTGCTCTGCAGCGGGCTGCGTGGGCTGTGCAACAGTGCGTGTGTCAGCCGTCTTTAACCGATGCTCCCAGTACCCTGCAAGGGTAGAAAGCGGGAAACAAATAATGAAAAAGAGCACACCGCTAACAAGATAGGCAGGGCCATACGCGCCACCAGTCGAAACACCAGTCACAAAGCTATACGTCAGCGAAATCAAATCAGTACCGCCGACTAGGTATAGGCAAGAGGTATTCTTAATCAAGTTGACCATCTGGTTTACAAGGGGAGGTAAAATCATCTTCACACTTTGGGGTAGGATGATATATAGCATGCTATGTAAATAGCCAAAGCCCTGCGACTTTGCTGCTTCCATCTGCCCGACTGGCACTGCCTGAATGCCCGCACGGACAACCTCAGAGATATAAGCACCATGGTAAATGCCAAGCGCGACCATACCAGTCATCATAATGCCAAGGCTGCGCCCCGAAAAGGCAAGCGCATAGTATAAAAAGCAGAGCTGCAACAACAGTGGTGTGTTTTGAATTAACTCAACATACACACGGCTGAGCACGCGCAATAGCTTGATTTTACCCGTTGCACAAAGACCAAAAATGACCCCAAGCGCAAGCGCCATCAACAGGGCAACCAATGCAGTCAGCACCGTTGTTTCTAACCCCAATATAAATGTTGCACGGAACGTCCAGACTTTCGCCCAGGCCGATGCATCAAATAGGCTATCCATAGTATGCTTCTCCTTTTGGTTGTTGGTGGATGGTGCGGATGGTGTGGGGGTACAAATTAGCCAAGGTTATAGGTTGCAACCAATTCGTCCATGGTGCCATCTGCAATGCAATCCTGTACTAGCGTTTCGCAGAAATCAGACATACCGCTGCCTTTTACGGTTGCAATGCCGTAATCCTGTGGTGCAAATTCTTCATCGATATAGCTGCGACCTTCGGTGCAGTATACTGCAAGGATCGATTTATCTACGCTGAATGCGTCAACTTCGCCCGCAGAAAGTGCGGTAGAAATGCTTGGGTAATCTTCAAACTGACGGAAGGATACACCGTCCGTCCAGGTGGAAGCATCGAAGGTTTCGGAGTCATAGCCGTCACCCGTTAGCACACCTGCTTCAATCATAGCTTCTACCACAGAACGTGCCGAGGTAGAACCAGAGGAAACACCGATGGTTGCGCCAACAAGACCTGCAAGGTCAGTGATGCCAGAAGCATCTTCCACAAGAACGGTAACGTGGTCAACATAATAAGCAGTGGTGAAATCCCAGCTTTCTTTGCGTTCGTCCGTTACGGTGAAGGTTGCAAGTACGCAATCCAAATCGCCAGAATCAAGCAATTCAGTGCGGGTTGCAGGGGTAACAGCAGTGTATTCAATGTCTACGCCTAGTTTTTCTGCAATCATGTTGGCAAGGTCGATTTCCATACCGGTGTATTCACCCGTTAGAGGATCCTCATAGCCAAAGCCGATAACTGCATTTTTTACACCAACTTGTAGCACACCGCGGTCAACAATTGCCTGCACGTCAGCTGCAAGTGCTTCGGTATCAGCAGCAGTATCGGTGCTTGCGGTATCGGTGCTTGCGGTGCTGGTGACAACTTCTTCTTCTGCGCTACATGCAGCTAATACACCAGCAGCAGCTAATACAGCGGATAGTTTGATAAATGTACGACGTTTCATAATAATTTCCCTCTCTCAATCTCATGTGTTTCTAACATAAATATTTCATCGCGTCTGCCAGAACGCGAAAAAAACAAAGCAATTTTTTAGCGGATAATCTGCCCAAGGAACTGCTTGACGCGCTCGCTCTTAGGATGATCAAACAATTCTTCTGGGGTGCCTTCTTCTACCACTGCGCCATCCGCCATAAAAATCACGCGGTCTGCCACTTGGCGGGCAAAGCCCATTTCGTGGGTAACCACCACCATGGTGATATTGCTTTCTGCCAGTTTAATCATAACAGCAAGCACTTCCTTGATGGTTTCAGGGTCAAGGGCAGAGGTGGGTTCATCAAATAAAATAATTTTGGTTTCCATGCAAAGCGCACGCGCAATGGCAACGCGCTGCTGCTGCCCGCCCGAAAGCTGTGCAGGTAGCGCATGGGCTTTTTCGGTTAAGCCGACAACCTCTAAGTAATGATAGGCAAGCGCCTCTGCCTCTGCTTTGGTTTTATGATGGAGTTTCGTAGGGGCAAGGGTCAGGTTTTTGAGCACCGACATGTGTGGATACAGGTTAAACTGTTGGAACACCATCGAAAGATTGTCCCGCACAATACGCTGATGATTATGGGGGGTCATCAGCTCGCCATCAATATATATTTGCCCACTGGTGGGCTCTTCCAGATAGTTCATGCAGCGAATGGCAGTGGATTTACCCGCGCCCGATGGTCCAATGATAACCACCTTTTCGCCCTGCGCAACCTCGATGGAAACATCTTTTAACACACTGATGTGACCAAAGCTCTTTGATACCTGATCCATTTTAATCATCATAACGGAATGCCCTACTTTCTTATATTGCGCGTTCTTAGTAAAAAAACGATGAAGCTAGTCCTTGTGGGAGAAGCTTCATCGCTTTCATGTTATAAAGTGTATCTAGTTTTCATCATTTTGTCAATTGCTTGCCTTTATTTTTGTTGAAAGGAACAAAACGCACCTAAAAAAAACGCGCCCTTTAGCTAGTATGTAAAGAAAATTTTACATTCTTTTCTCGCAGAGCCCTCAGACAACTGCTTTTGCGTGAAAAACAAACGTTTTTGTGCACAGTGCAAATTCAGCAAAAGGCGGGGCATTCTGTGCGCCACATGCGGACACCTCTCCATGCTGTCTTGTGCATGACACAACCGCAAATCACCACACTGGTCAAATCAATTAAAAAAGGCATGGGAAACCCACACCTCTTTTTTCACAAAATAATTTTTTCATCCTCTGCAAAATCGCAGAGGGCTTTTTTGCCGAGCACCTCATACCAGCGCATGGGCGAAATGCCGTCCCCCGGGCGCTTGGTGGTGATGTTTTCTGCGGTGAACACCTCACCTGCTTTGATGGGCTTTGCTGCGACAATGCTCTTGCGGGCAATGGGCTTGTTGCGCGCCTCTGAGGGGGAAACCACCTTTTCGCCGCTGCCCATTGCTTGCTCAATATTGCGCACCGCTTGCACCATGGCAGCAAACTCGCGCGGGTCAAGCGAAGCCGTTTGGTCAGGTCCTGGCAGGGTTTTATCAAGGGTGAAATGCTTTTCAATCACGCTTGCGCCAAGGGCGGCAGCGGCGACATCACATTCCCACCCGCAGGTGTGGTCTGATAGCCCCACAGGCAGCCCAAATTGTTCGTGCAATTGCAGCATAGCGCCAAGGTTTGCGTCCTGATAGGGGGTGGGATATTCCGTGTTGCAGTGCAGCAGGGTAATCTCGCCGCTGCCCGCCTCTTCTAGCACCGAAAGCGCATCCTCAATCTCGGCAAGGTTTGACATACCCGTGGATAGGATTATGGGCAGCCCGAGCGCACCCGCCGCCTCTAAATAGGGCAGGTTGGTCATCTCGCCACTTGGGATTTTGACCACAGGTAGCTGCAAACTGCCCAAAAATGCCACACTAGGCAGGTCAAACGCAGCGGAAAGATACTGAATGCCAATGCCATCGCAATATTCCTTGAGTTCTTTGTGCCCCGCAAAATCAAAGTGAATGCGACGCACCATTTCAAGCTGGCTTTCTGCCTCGCCCGTTGTCTTTTTTTGATAGGCTGCCTTTTCGGCAAATTTTGAGATGACAAGCTCTGGCACAGCGGTCTGATATTTGACAATATCCGCGCCGCACTCCTTTGCCACGCGCGCCATTTCCTTCGCCATGGCAAGGCTGCCATTGTGATTGACCCCTGCCTCTGCAATGATGATTACAGACATTTTGTTTCCTCTAGCTTTCTACGCATTTTATCGAGTTCTTCCATCTGCCCCATGTCCATCCAACTGGATTCGTTGATGGGGTAAATGCCGACTGTCCCGCCTGCGGTGCGGTATTTTTCAATCACATCGGGGAAGCCCTGTTTCTTGCCATCCTCTAATTCTGCCACCACATTGGGGTTGACAAGGTACACCCCGGTATTCGTCAAGAAATTCAGCTCTGGCTTTTCGCGCATGGCTTCAATGCTGCCACTCTCCCCCATTTCGACCACACCATAGGGCACAACATAGTGCTTATAGGCGCAAATCATGGTGATGACATTCTGCTTTTTCTGGTGATGGTGATAGATATCGCCATAGTCTACGTCTAATAAGGTATCGCAATTCGAGAAGAAAAACGGCTCGTTAATTTTATCTTTTAGCAGGCAAAGCCCACCGCCTGTGCCCAAAAATTCAGCTTCGTCAATGAATTCAATCTCGTAATTTTGGTGCTCTAAATCATTAAAATACGATTTAATCATATTCTTTTTATAGTTGACCACCATGTAAAACTTTTTACAACCAAAGCCGCAAAAACGGTCAATAATCATCTCAACAATGGGCTTTTCGCCAATCGGGATGAGGGGCTTTGGCAGGATTTTGGTATAAGGATACAGCCGTGTGCCAAGCCCGCCTGCCATGATGACGACAGGGATATCCGCGCGTTTGCGGTTGTCAATATCTAGCCCGGTGGCAAAGACG
Source organism: Faecalibacterium sp. (assembly GCA_044426225.1). Lineage (GTDB taxonomy): Bacteria > Bacillota > Clostridia > Oscillospirales > Ruminococcaceae > Faecalibacterium. Next base: position 11,810 of record JAWXUQ010000004.1, read on the forward strand.
ACATCAATCAGCTTGCCCGCCTTATCTAAGATAGGCAATGCGTCAATCGCGAGTGTTTCAAAGAGGGCACGCGCCCGCCCGCGCTCGGTGACAAGCAGGGTATGTGGGGTATAATTCGCCGCCTTTTGCACAGGGTCAGTCAGGGCACCGCCCCGCAACAGGAATTTGCGCAAGTCGCCATCGGTCAGCACCGCTTGGAGCATGCCATCGGGCGCGATGAACAAAATCCGCTGCCCGGTTTCATCTAGTTTTTTCATGGTGTCTAGGATAGAGGACGATGCATCAATAATCAGTTCTTCTAGTTTTAACACGGTTACACCTCAGATTAGAAAATAGGCGGATGGGGATATTGCAACCCACAGGCAGGTACAAAACCCGCCCCTATGGAATGGCAAGCGCGCAAAGATACAAAATAGTACAGCGCAAGATTATATTACAGCGCAAGTATTCTATCACAGCGCAAGCACTGCTGCAATCACGCGGTCGGCTTCTGCCTCGGTCAAATTGGTGGAGCATGGCAGGTTTAAAATGCATTTGCGGTATGCCTGCGCCTGTTCCAATGCGTATGCTTCGTTTTTGGCATAGTCACATTGCTCGTTAATCAGCGCCCAAACAGGGCGGGTCTGAATGCCCTGCGCCTGCAACGCATCAATGACAGTATCGCGGTCAAGGCGTTCTGGCAACAGCAGGCTATAAAACCAGTAATTGGGGCGAGTGCCCGCCGCAAAGGGCAGCATGGCAAAGCCGTTGACCCCATCAAGGGCGGCTTTATATTGCTCGTATCGCGCCTTTTTATGGGCGATAAAGCCTTCTAACAATTCCATCTGGGCAAGCCCTAGGCAGGCATCCAAATTGGTCATGCGGTAGTTATAGCCGACCATGTCATGAGTAAACTGCACCACGTTTGTCTTGGCTTGGGTCGAGATATGCTTTGCCGTTTCGACCCACTCTGGGTGATGCGAAAGCAGGGTGCCGCCTGTGCCTGTGGTAATGATTTTGTTGCCGTTATAGCTGAAAATACCGACATCGCCAATCGCGCCCGCAAACTGCCCGGCATACATGCCGCCCGCTGCGCCCTCTGCGTATTTTGTGCCCAGTGCCTCTGCGGCATCCTCAATCAGCACGAGCTTGTACTGGGTTGCAATGCGCATTAGGGCGGGCATATCTGCCATATTGCCAAAGACGTGCACCACCACAAGGGCTTTGACGCGGGCGCCTGTTTTGTTGTTATACAGCCCATCCGCCTTGAGGGTGCAATTGTTTTTGCAGAAAGCCTCTACCGCAAGGGGGCTGATATTCGCCGTTTCATCACAGCCGATGAAGATAGGCTCTGCGCCAATATAGCGGGTGACAGGGTTGACGGTTGCGATAAAGGTAAGGGCGGGGACAATCACTTCATCTCCACGCTGCACCCCTGCCACCATGGCTGCAAGGTGCAATGCCGCTGAACCACTGGCACACGCGACAGCGCGGGGCATGCCGGTGTAAGTGGCAATGCAGGCTTCCATCTCGTCTACCTTACCGCCACTGGTGGAAACCCACGCACCGTCCAGTGCGTCGTTGACATATTTCTTCTCGTTCCCGCAAAAATTGGGGATAGAAAGTGGGATAAAACTAGCCATGGGCAAACCCTCCTATTAAAATGACATCCGCGAAACCATGATAAAAATCAATTTTTCACTGCGCATCGTATCTTCAGACCTTACAATCCGTTTTTCGCAAGAAAAACACCTTCACTTATTCACTCTTCACGATTACTTATTTCTTGCGATTGCGCATAGCAATCGCTTAAATCGTGTACACTGGACCGATAAAATAATGTTGGAACAGCAGCACCCCGCCGACTAGCCCAAAGGCAGCCGCTGACCAGAATGCCACCGCGTGGGCGGTTTCTTCGCTGCCAGTCGGACGCAACAATTTGCCCAAGCCCGCCGCAAGCAAGATACCAAGCATGGCAAAAACAGGCAAGAAATACCGCGCCTGCAAGCCAATAATCCGCACCATCCCGACGGGGGTATAGGTGAGGTAAAGGGCGGTGAGCACCCCGCCGATATAGCAAACGCTCAACAGCCCAAGCCCCGCTGCGGGCAGGGGGCGCAGGGTGTTTTTGTGGTTTGCCGCAAGCACCGCGCCAAGCAATAGCATAAGAGGCGATACCATATTAATCAGGGAAATGGGCAAATCAAGTGAGCCAAACAGCCCAAGCTGCCCGACAAAGAAATCATTCTCGTATAATGTCCCAACCATCACCGCGATATAGCGCAGTGGGTTCGATAGCACAAAGACAAGCTGTTCGCCGCCGTTGACCGTGCTGCCGAGCATCCGCTCCACAGGGGCATAGTTACTGCGAAAGGCATTGCCATACCATGTTACAAAGCCCGTCACACCAAGAGCGCCGCCCATGCAGCCAAGGGCATACTGCCATTTTTTGCATTTCTGCCCGACCCATGCCGTGGCAGGTAGTAAGAAAGGCACCGCCAAGAACAGCAGGCTAATCCAAGGCTTGATGATATTCATACCGACAAAGACAGCGAAAAAGCAGAGTAAATCACGCTTTGACAGGGTTTTGTCTGGTGCCCAATCCTTGCACAAGAAGCTAAGCGCGTACCAATAAAAGCCAAGCAGCAAAGCATCATAATTGAGGGAAGCCGCCATATAAAGGCTCATGGGCAGGAACATAAGTATCAGGAACACCGCGCCAAAGCGCTTGCAGTTTTTGAGCGCCGCATAGCACAGCAGCGCATAGCAGGCAAGGTTCGCAATCCGCCCCGCATAAAAACAGCCGAGCGCACCCGCACCAAAAAGGCGGGCAATCGCCATGCCAAGTGCAGCGGGCAGATAGGGGAAAATCGTAAAGGAAAGCGGCTCTTCTACCGCGCTAAGGTCGGTGGTATCCCCCGCAAAATAAGCGGCAAAGGCATCTGCGACACCGAGGACAGAGCCGTCCTCACCATATTGTTTGAGAGCATAGCCCGCCGAGGAATAGGCTTCTTCTTCGCCGCCATCGTTTTCACGCATGCCTTGCGAGGTATTGGCATTGACCCATGCGCCGGGGAAGGAGGCGATGAACAAATCTATTGTTTCGGGGTAGGCGCGGCTTTGGTCAAAATCAAAATGTCCTTCGCTGATGGCATAGGCGCGCAAAAAATGCACCTGTTCATCTGGCACCTGCAAGGGTGGGTTGGCAAAAACGAAGATTAGCCCCACCGCAAAGGCGGCAATGGCAGCCTTTACGGGCAGGTTTTTGACCCGCGCAAGGGCAAGGCACAGCCCATAAACCACTGCGCCAAACCCAAGCACGCAACCGCTGAGCAGGGCATTGGGGAAGCTACGCGCATCCAGATAATAAAAGACGCGCCAATAATACACCAGCACCATAAGGGCGGCTTCGCTCAGCAAAAATCCCCCTGCAAGCCAGACTGCCTTGGGGATGGCTGACCATTTTATTGCTTTTAATTGTTCCATGCAATCGACTCATTTCGTAAAAAATCACACCAAGAAATGCCCATCAAGTACAACCGCACTGTGGCAGCCTACGCAAATTCAGCAAAGACAAACTCGCTTACCTGCGCGTGATTGGATGGCTTCTTGCTTATAATTCTTGCTTATAATACGTACTCGCCCGCTTTATAGCGATCCATGTTATCGCGCAAGAAGCTGACGGTTTCGGCAAGCCCCTCAGCAAAGGTATACTGTGGTGCCCAATCCGTCATCCCACGCAGCTTGGTGGCATCGCCAAGTAGGCGATTGACCTCACTCTTTTCAGGGCGCAAGCGCTCTTCTTCGCAGATGATTTTGGCGGCGGGGTTAATCTGGGCAATCAGCTCATTTGCCAAATCGCCAATGGAATATTCTTCGCCTGTGGCAATGTTCAGCTCTTGCCCAATGGCAGCGGGGCAATCTGCAATTGCCATAAAGCCGTGGGCGGTGTCTTTGACAAAGTTGAAATCGCGGGTGGGGCTGAGCTTGCCTAGTTTAATTTCAGTCTGCCCGGCAAGCAATTGGGTGATGATGGTGGGGATGACTGCACGCGCACTCTGGCGGGGGCCATAGGTGTTAAAGGGGCGCACGATGGTAACAGGCAAATCAAAGCTGCGGTAAAAGCTCTCCGCAATGCGGTCTGCCCCAATCTTGGTGGCAGAATAGGGGCTTTGCCCTTGGAACGGATGTTTTTCATCGATGGGCACATACTGCGCAGTGCCATATACCTCACTCGTAGAGGTGACAAGCAAGCGGCTTGTGCCTACCTCACGTGCAGCATTGAGGATGTTTAGGGTGCCCTTGATGTTAGTATCAACATAGCTGTCAGGGCTGTGATAGCTAAAGGGAATGGCAATCAGCGCAGCAAGGTGATAGACGATATCTTGCCCCTGCATGGCGGTGCGCACACCGTTGGGGTCACGCACGTCACCCATGAAAATTTCGATTTCACTGCGGATTTCTTTGGGCAGGGTGTCAATCCACCCACAGCTGCCAAAGGAATTATACAGGCAAAAGGCTTTGACCTTCTCCCCTTTTTTGACCAGTTCTTCGGTAAGATGGCTGCCGATAAATCCATCTGCACCCGTGACCATAACGCTCTGCGACATAATTTCTCCCTTCATGGGGCGCACTGCCCCATTGACCTTTTTATAGTTCTTTTTATTATACAAGTTTTCTGGCGAAATTGCAATGCAAAACCCCCGATTAACAGATAGTTCGCTAGCAGATGGCGCGGGCGGGATTGCAGCGATACCCTCGCGCAAAATTTCAGCGCGCAAACATATTTTCCTTGTCACGCAGCGCAAGAAACCCTCACAGTGTCGCGCACACCAAGATATTTTTCAGGTGATTGCCGCAAATTGCCGCAAGTTGTCACTACTTTGGTAGACAAGCTGCGGAGAAAAATGTATAATAACAAGGTATACTGCTTATTTTATGCCCTAAAAGATGGCGATGGTATTCCTGCCCACTTTTGGCGGCACATTTTCCCATGATATCGAGGTTTTCATGAGTTTACAAAACTTTTCTTACTTTTTCTTTTTGGCGATTACCGTCTGCCTTTATTTGCAGCTGCCCAAAAAGGCACAGACACCCTTTTTGCTGCTTGCAAGCATTGGCTTTTATGCCAAAAACTTAGCGGTCGGCTACCAGAGCAATTTAGAAAGCAGCGGCGCGGCAAGTGCCCTCTTTTCCTGCGCGGTCAGTGCGGGGCTTGTGGTGTTTTTGGCGGTCTTTGTCTGGTGGGCGGGACTGCGCCTTGCCCGCGCCAATGCCGCAGTGCTTGCGCAAAGTACCACAGACGGCGCACCAGAACACGCCGCAGCCCTTGCCACACAGGCAAAAGCAACGCTGCTGCGCCGCTGTGTGCTTGCGCTGCTTGGCATCCTCGCGATTTTTAAATATTATAATCTCTCGCCACTGCCCACCCTGTTAGATGGCAGTATTTTGGCAAAGCTGCCCTTCCCCCTTGGGATTAGCTTTTTCACCTTTGCCGCCATTGCGTATTTGGTCGATGTGGCGCGGGGCGATTGCAAGGCAGAAGAAAGCCTTGTACACCTGAGCGTGTTTTTGTTCTTCTTTGCCACCGTCACCAGTGGGCCCATCTGCCGTGGGGGCAAGCTGCTGCCCCAATTGCATGAGGAGCATCGTTATGACACCACCCGCACCGTAAACGCATTGCGGCTGTTTGCACTGGGGTTGTTCAAAAAAATTGCGATTGCTGACCTGCTTGGGCTGCTTGCCGACCAAGTATTTGAGAACATCCCAAGCTATGGCGCGCCGCTGTTGCTGCTTGCACTGGTTTGCTATACCTTCCAGTTGTATTTCGATTTTGCCGGCTACTCTGACCTTGCCCGCGCAAGCGGGCTGTTCCTTGGGCTAGACCTGCCCGAAAATTTCAAGACACCCTTTTTCGCCACCAATTTCTCCGGCTTTTGGGCGCGTTGGCACATCAGCCTTTCGAGTTGGTTGCAGGATTACCTCTTTATGCCCCTTGCCTGGGCAGATGTCGCAAAGTTGCCTTTTGTTGGCAAAAAGCTCGCCACGAAATGGGAGCATTTCCCAGTAGAGCTTTGTGTGTTCCTTGTCTTTTTCTGCTCTGGCTTTTGGCACGGCAACACCCTGCCCTTTGTGATTTGGGGTATCTTCCAAGCCGTTTGCCGTGTGGGCGAAGAGCTTTGCCACCGCAAATTTGGCAGACCCAAGCGCCGCGGGGTGCCCCAGTACAAGCTATGGGGCAAGCGCGCCGCCGTCTTTGCACTCTGGAGCTTCGGGATGATTTTCTTCCGCATTGGCAGCGGCGGCAGTGACAGTGCCATGGCAGACTGCGCCGCCTTCTTTGCGGGGCTGTGCCAGAACTGGTCACCCGCCCTCTTTATCAGCCAGTTAAACAGCGCGGTTGCCGCCGGGTTCTATCAGCATCAGCTGCTGCAAATTGCCTATCTGCTTTTTGCAATTCTTACCCTTAGCATTGGCATTTATCTGGATGCGCAGCGGTTCTTCCATTTCAAAGATAAGCCCAGTGAGCAGGTGCTTGCCGCGCAAAAACCTGCGGTAAAATGGGCACTGTATTATCTGCTGATCCTCTGCATTTTTGCAGGGCTGATTATTCAAAACGGCGGCTTTTCCGGCGGTAGCTTTGCCTACGCACAATATTAATCGTTCCAGACAAACCACCCACACCGAAAATCGTTTATTGGAGTTTTCATGAAAAAAATCCTGTTTAAGCTCACCCTACTTGCGCTGCCCCTCTTGGCATATCTTGCCTTTTTTATCACCTTTGAGCCAAACAATTACTTTGGGCTCAAAGAAAGCAGCGCAAGCACCGCGCCCATCGCCCGCATTAAAGAATATGTCAGCGAACCCGGCGACCATTTAATCGTGGGGGACAGCCGCTTTGCCCATTTCGACATGGAACTAGTAAACGCCACCAGTGGCGAAACCTGGCAAAACCTTGCCTTTGGCGGGGCATCCCTGCGCGAAAGCATTGACCTTGCCAATTATATCCTAGACAGCGGCAACGAAACCGAGGAAATCCTGCTTGGTATCTCGTTTTACACCCTCAACGCGGGGTATGACAAAGACCGCATGAGCACCCTAGAGGAAACGCTGACCAATCCCCTTGCCTATATGTTCAACCTAGAATATAACATCAACACCCTCACCACCTTCACCGATTTTTTGGCAGGGCGCGAGGATAGCGAGGAAACTGGCGACTGGGTGGCAGAAGATTACATTGCCGCCGATGGCAGCGTGAGTGAATTACACCAAGTGCTAGCGGTGTACCCCGCCACCATCTACCCCGTGTGTGAGGGGTGGGCGCTTGATACCACACAGCTTGCGCGGCTAGAAGCCCTAGCCGCCCGCTGCGCAGCCGAAGGGGTTGCCTTGACCATCGTGTTTGCGCCGATGGCAGATAACGTGCTGACCGAGGTATGCGAGCCACTTGGTATTGACACCGAAATGTATGCCCTGCTGCCCGATTTATACGGATGGGAAGAAACCTATGGCATTACCCTGCTAGATTATGAATGGACAAACCGCCCCGATTTTGAGGACGACACCCAGTTTTACGACGGCTTCCACCTAGACACCCGCTATGGCTTGCCACAGTGGACAGAGCAGCTGTTTGGGGCGGTGGCTCTGATTTCCTAACCCGCTTAGGCAAAACCGTTTCTTTTCGTTCGCGGCAAGACAAGCCGCACCCTTGCATGACACACCGCACAATGAGGATATGCCCATGGCACTTGATTTTTTAATTTTATATGAGCACACGGTGCGCGAATATGAGAGCGATTTGCTGCTGAAATTAGAGCTAGAGCGCCGCGGCTATACCTGCGAAATTCGGCAACTGCTTGACCGCAAAAAGCTGCGGTATTTTACCTATCATAAGCCCAAGGTGCTCGTGGCAAGCTGCCTGTATGACAACGAGGCAATCAACAGCCACGTATTCAACAACATTGGGCGATGCGATAAAATCGTGAATTTACACTGGGAACAGATGCTATCAGACGACCAAGAAGCGGGCGACTGGTTTAATATGAAGGGCAATGCCAAAAAGGCAGTGCAAACCTGTTGGGGTGCAAAAACCGCGCAGCGCCTGCAAGCAAATGGGATGGATGCCAAAAACACCCCTGTGACCGGCGCGATTATGATGGATTTTCTGCGCCCAGAATTTGCGGGCTATTTTAAAAATAAGCAGCAGCTTTGCGCGGAATTCAACCTTGACCCCACCCACGAATTGCACCTATATATCTCCTCCTTTGGCTATGCAAGCATGACGGATGCTGAGGTCAAAGAGCTATCCGAAATGGCGGGGACGGATTTCTCTGGCTTTGCCACCACCAATAAAATCAGCATGGAAGAAACCCTTGCATGGTTTGATGATTATTTAGGCGAACACCCCGAAGTAGCGCTTGTCTATCGCCGCCACCCAAGCGAATGGAACAGCCCCGCACTCGATGCCCTTGCCGCAAAGCGCCCGAATTTCCATGTGATTTTCGCGGGCAGCGTGAAAGACTGGATTGTGGCAGCGGATAGCATTTCGATTTGGATGAGCACCGCCATTGCCGAGGTATATATGGCGGGCAAGCACTGCCATATCCTGCGCCCGACACCGATTGAGCACGAATATGACCCCGTGATTTACAAAGACGCAAGCTATATCACCAATTATCCAGATTTTTGCACCGCCATGGCACAAACCGCCAGCAGCGCGCAGGGCAATGCCACCTTGCCAAACTTCCCCATTGCCAAAGAGATGATTGAGGGCTATTTTGACCCCTGCGACACCCCTGCCTATCTGCGTATCTGTGATTTGCTAGAGCAGGTATATCAAAACCCGCCCCGCGACACCCCGATGGGCGAAGGCTTTACCCCGCATTTTAACCTGCTGAAATTTGTCGCGCTAGGCGGGGTGCAGCTGCTCTTCAAGCTAAAATGTCCCCCGCGCAAGCTATTTGCGCGCTGCCCACCCCTTGCAAGTTTTGCACAGCGCATCTATGGTTATGTGGAAAAAGCAGCCATCCCAAAAGCCGAGGTGCAGCGGATGGAAGATAAAATCCGTCCCTTTGTCTATCGGTAATGGTACTACTTGTATATAAGGAAGAGAAGGTCAGCCCATGCCCAAGAAAACCATCCTCGCCATTGATGACGAGCCCCATATTCTAGACCTGCTTGCCTATCAGCTAGAGAAGGCGGGCTATCGCCTGCTGCGCGCCGAAAGCGGTGAGGCGGGCTTAACCATGCTCAAAACAATGGAAGTGGATTTGCTGCTGCTTGACTGGATGCTGCCCGAGATGGACGGCATGGAGGTGCTGCGTATCATCCGCGCAAGCGAAAGCCTTGCACAGCTACCCGTCATGATGGTGACGGCGAAAAACAGCGAAATTGACATTGTGCTTGCCCTTGAGATGGGCGCGGATGATTTTATCGCAAAGCCCTTTGGCACCCATGAGCTTGCCGCCCGTGTGAAAGCCCTGCTGCGCCGCGCCAAGATGGCACAAACCGCGCAGGAGCCCACCCAAAGCATAAAGGTGGGCAACCTGCTGATTAATAAAGACTACCGCGAGGTATTAAAGAACGGCGAACCTGTTGCCCTATCCATGAAAGAGTTTGAGCTACTATATGCCCTGACCCGCCACAGAGGGCGGGTATATACCCGCGAACAGCTCATTGAACGCGCCTGGGGCTATGATTACACTGGCGATCTGCGCACCATCGATGTGCATATTCGCAACCTGCGCAAGAAGCTAGAAGTTGACCCTGACCACCCCGAGCTGCTGCAAACGGTGCGCGGGATGGGCTATCGGTGCGGATAATGCAATAACCTTTGCATATCGTATGTCAAATGTTTGTAAAGTTATGTAAAATCGCACAGGAGGGTATAACTGGCGGGTATTTTATGTAAAATACCGGTATAATCAGCACCCTTGCAATTTCATGCAGAATGCCTAATTTTACAAAATCTTCTCCCTGTTTGTCACACAAAATCACCTTGCATTTGCCCATTTTACAAAAAGAAATGAAAAAACGTCATTCCAAAAGCCCGAAAGGGCTTTCTTTTTTTGCAAAAAACGCATTATTTTAAACATTATCTTCATCTTATCTTAATATTCGCACTCTTTTTATTTTCATATTAGGCGATTACACTATCCAACGTAAGGCAAACAAGCCTTGCGACGACAAAAATCTACATAAAGAAAAAACATTTGAAAAGGCACTGCGCACAGGGCGCAGTGTGCGAAAGAGGAGAAAATTATTATGAAAAAAATCACACGTCGTAGCTTCTTACAGGCAGCCGCTGTTGCAACCGTAGCAGGCGCATTCGTAGCATGTTCTTCCGAAGAAGCAACCAGCACCGCAACTTCCACCAGCACTTCTACCGCTAGCACCGATACTTCTAGCAGCGAAGCCTCTTCTGAAGCATCCACTGCATCGGATCTATCTGGCACCCTTTCCCTTTCTGGTTCCTCTGCACTTTACCCCCTTGCAGAAGCAGCGATTGATCCTTACAACGAACTCTATCCTAACGTTGCAATCGACCTTGCAAAGGGCGGTTCTGGCACCGGTCTTTCTGATGTATCGACTGGCATGGTAGACATCGGCAACTCGGACGTTTACGCAGAAGAAAAACTTGACGCTGCTGCCGCTGCTGAACTCGTTGACCATCAGGTTTGCATCGCTTCGATGGCTTGCGTCATCAACCCAGGTGTAGGCATCACTGATATCACCACCGAGGACCTTATCAAAATCTTCACCTGCCAGGTAAGCAACTGGAGCGAAGTAGGCGGCCCAGACATGGACATCTGCCTTGTAACGCGCCCTGACAGCTCTGGCACCCGCGCTACCTTCGATGCGTATGCACTAGAAGGCAATGACGAAGTAGAATCCCCTAACGGTCTTGTAACCGACGACTCTGGCGAACTTTACGCAACGGTAAAAGACACCAACGGTGCAATCGGCTACCTTTCCCTTTCTTACCTTGTTGCCGGCTATGAAGGTGTTGAAATTGTTGCAATCGACGGTGTAGAACCCACCTTTGAAAACATCTATGCAGGCAACTACGCACCATGGTGCTACGAACACATGTACACCAAGGGCGAAGCAAGCGAACTCGCAGCATCCTTCATCGATTTCATGATGAGCGATGAATTTGCACCTAACATCGAAGCAATGGGCTATGGTGTTGCAAGCAAAATGACTGTTTCTCGCTAAGCACGCTTCCACGTATGAACAAAGAGTAAGCCGTAGTTCGACTTGGACTGCGGCTTGCTTTCGGTAACCTCTAAAAACGATTGCCTTACGGCTCAACCTGTTTGGTGATGAGAGGTTCCCTTTCGCAAGTACACAACAGAGAGAGAGGACATACATGTCTAAAACAAAGGGAATGTTCTTTAAAGAATATTTTTGGAAATGGCTGATTGCCGGCAGCGGTTTGTTTATCATCTTCCTTACCGTAGGCATTGGCGCATTTCTAATCTATAAAGGGTTAGATACTTTTACGCTGTTCGGGCACACACTGGGCGAATTTTTCTTTAGCACGAACTTTGACCCCGCCCACGGGTTAGAAACCGAGCAGGGCACCGTGGGTGCAGCAAGTTTTATTGTAGGCTCATTATTAACATGCGGGCTTGCCCTTGCCATCGCGACCCCCTTCAGCCTTTCCGCTGCTATTTTTATGACGGAAATTTCTCCAAAACTCGGCAACCGTTTTTTACAACCCGCCGTTGAAATCTTTGTTGGCATTCCCTCGGTTGTGTACGGTTGGACTGCAATGATTATCCTAAGCCCCATCATTGCAAATATGTTCAGCCTAAACCACGGCAGAACCATCTTAACCGCCGCACTTGTGCTTTCGGTCATGATTTTCCCCACCATCACAAGTGTTTCCTCCGATGCCATTCGCGGGGTGCCCAAAATGCACCGCGATGCCGCATACGGGCTTGGGGCAACACGGTGGCAGATGATTTATCAGGTCATTGTGCCCTCTGCAACCCCCGGTGTGATGACGGGCATTGTGCTTGGTCTTGCACGCGCCTTTGGCGAAGCTCTCGCTGTGGCAATGGTCATTGGGCGCAGTACCGCTTTCCCAAGTGGGCTGCTCTCCTCTGGGCACACCCTAACCACGGTGATTACCACCTACATGGGCGAAGCCGTGGAAGGCGAAGAGTTAAAAGCCGCGCTTTGGTCACTTGCACTGCTGCTTTACCTCATCTCGCTCCTCTTCATCTTTATTGTTCATCTCATTGCAAAGAAAGGAGAAAAGACAGCAAATGGAAAAGATTAAACGCTCAATTGCCACCGATAAAGCGATGACCGCTGTATTTTATATCGTTGCTGGCTTTTTCCTTGCATTACTGATTGCCTTTGCCTCTTACGTCATCATCAATGGGTTCCTCGGCGCAGAACGCTATATGTTTGCCTTTGACCGCAACGGGCTGATGAACCAATTATTTGATACCATCTATATCGTATTTTTATCCCTTGTCATCAGCGCCCCCCTTGGTATTTTCGCCGGGGTTTATCTTGCAGAATATGCAAAGCCCGGCAAGGTAAACAACAGCATCCGTATGTGTATTGAAACGCTTTCCTCACTGCCTTCTATCGTGGTTGGTTTGTTTGGTGCACTGGTATTCCTGCCCCTCACTGGCATGAGCAAAAGCATTTTAGCCGGCGCGCTCACCATCTCTATCTTAAACTTACCACTCATTACCTCTACCACGACTGATGCACTGCGCGCATTGCCAGACCACTATCGCCAAGGCAGCTTTGGTCTGGGCGCGACAAAATGGCAAACCGTTTCTAAGGTATTGCTCCCTGCCTGCCTTTCCCGTATCGTAACGGGCATTATCCTTGCAGCTGGGCGCGGCTTTGGCGAAACCGCTGCCCTGCTCTTCACCTCTGGTATGACCAATAACGTTCGCTGGAGTGACTGGAATTTAACTTCGCCCTTCTGTGCGTTAAACGTTTTCCGTACCAGTCAGACCTTATCGCTCTTAATCTGGGATGCAAAATCCAACAACATGGAAGCCGAAGCAAACCTTGCAGCAGCAATCTTAATGATTTTAGTACTTACCTTTAACCTTGGTGTTCGCCGCATGGTGAAAAACATGGATCGAAAAACGGGAGGCGGAAAGAAATAATGGCAGTTAAATTTAAAGTAGAAGACCTTGACCTTTACTATGATCAGTTTCAAGCGCTGAAAAAAATCAATATGGACATTGAGGCAAATCACATCACCGCATTCATCGGGCCCTCTGGTTGTGGCAAATCAACCTTTTTGAAAACGCTCAATCGCATGAATGACCTTGTAGAAAGTGTTCGCATTGAGGGCAAAATCAGCCTAGACGGGCAGGATATTTTTAAGGAGATGGATGCCATCAGCCTGCGCACCCGCGTTGGTATGGTATTCCAACAGCCAAACCCATTCCCCAAGAGCGTATACGATAACATTGCCTATGGCCCCCGCTTGCAGGGCATTAAAAGCAAAAAGCTCTTAGATGAAATCGTAGAAGAATCGCTGACCGATGCCGCTATTTGGGAGGAACTGAAAGACCGCCTACACAAAAGTGCGCTCGGGCTTTCGGGCGGGCAGCAGCAGCGCCTTTGCATTGCACGCGCCCTTGCTGTTAAACCAGAAGTGCTGCTGATGGACGAACCCACCTCTGCGCTTGACCCTATCTCTACCACCAAGATTGAGGACTTAGCACAAAAGCTAAAGGAAAAATACACCATTGCGATTGTCACCCATAACATGCAGCAGGCAGCGCGTATCTCTGACCAGACCGCTTTCTTCTTGCTTGGCGAAGCAATCGAATTTGGCAACACCGCCGATATCTTTGCAAACCCCAAAGATAAACGCACCGAAGATTACATTACAGGGAGGTTCGGTTAATTATGCGCGATTTATATGAAGAACAACTCAAAAGCCTTTACGCACAGATTGCAAGCATGGGCAAGCTCTGCGAAGAAGCTATTTTAAAAACCACCGAGGCACTGACCGAGGGCAATGTGGAGCTTGCCGCTGAAATTATCGCCGGCGATGCCGTCATCAATCAGCAAGAGCGCGATTTAGAGGCACTTTGCTTCAAAATCATTTTGCAGCAACAGCCTGTGGCAAGCGATTTGCGCCGCATTTCTGCCATCATCAAATTGCTGACCGACCTAGAACGCATTGGCGATCAGGCAGCTGATATTGCAGAAATTGTAAAAAGCGCAAACCTCACCCTGCCAAGCGAATACATGCACATCTGCAAAATGGGCACCGTGGTCATCAGCATGATTGCCGATAGCATTAACGCTTATGTGAACGCCGACCTTGCCCTTGCACAGAGCGTTATCGCAAAGGATGATGAGGTTGACGCACTCTTCTTGACGGTGCGTGGTGAACTACTCAAAGCACTTACTGCGGGCGACCACCCCAATGGCGAAATGCTGCTTGACCTATTCATGATCACCAAATACTATGAAAAAACTGGCGACCATGCCACCAACGTGGCGGAATGGGTGGTTTATTCTATCACTGGTGAGCACTAAGCACAGCTCTCCCTGCCGCTTGCGCACGCTTATTTCAAAAAAGGCAACTGCATCTTTGCTTTGCGTTTGGATGGCTACACAGTAACTTTTTTGAACAAGCGGCACAAAAATCATCGTTTCTACGCGCTTCTTACGCAGTGGCAGCTTTGGCTGCACATGCTGCAAGGGGCGCTTTTTTCATCTCCTTTTGCGCTTGCTTTCTTTGTGCAAAAAACACACAGAAATGAGCATTTTTTCTAATTGACTTTTGCATTTTTCTATGCTACTCTAGCACTAGATACGCTACGTAATTTATGATAAACAACAGCAAGAAACAGGAGGATTTTTACCATGCAATATACCTTAACTTGTGGCGGCGCAACAGCCGTATGTGACACCCTTGGGGGTGAGCTTATTTCCTACAAAACCGCAGACGGTGTAGAACGCGTTTGGTGCGGCGATGCTGCCTACTGGGCATCCCATGCGCCTGTGCTCTTCCCTGTGGTTGGCTCAATCAAAGAAGAGGGCATTTCCATTGGCGGTAAGCTATACCAGATGGCAAAGCACGGCTTTGCCCGCAAGATGGAATTTGAAGCAACTGAAATTGGCGAAACCTCCGCGACCTTTACCCTAAAGGCAAACGAGGCAACCCTTGCACAGTACCCTGCCCAGTTTGCCCTTGCCATCACCCATACCATCACCGAAACCGCCTTTACCACCACCTACAAGGTAACCAACGAAGGCACAGAGGAAATGTATTTCTGCATTGGCGGGCACAGCGGCTTTAGCTGCCCCATCAACGCAGGCGAAAACTTCTCGGATTACAGCCTTGTGTTTGATACCCCAGTGACCCAAACGCAGCCCCTTTACACCGATGCTGCCACCATGCTGCACAGTGATTACCGCCTAGCCCTTGATTGGGATGGCACCACCCTGCCCCTAAAATACAGTGATTTTGACAACGATGCCTATATCCTAGATGGTCTTGCTGCACGCAGTCTATCCCTTGTGCACAACACCACCGGCGAAGGGGTTGCCTATGAATTCCACGGCTTTGAGCACCTTGGTATCTGGACCCCACCCGGGAAAAACGCTCCCTTCCTTTGCATTGAGCCTTGGCATGGTCTGCCCACCGATGTGACCGAAAGTGGCAAGATGGAGGACAAACCCTGCGTTACCTGCCTTGCAGCGGGCGAACACTATACCGCAGGCTATACCTCGACCATCAAATTTGCAAAATAAAATCACACAACAGCGATGCGCAGGCAAAGTTTCTGCGCATGGTTGCTGACACACATGTATTTAAAACCGTTTTCTATCTGCGATGGTTTTCTTTCGCGATAGGAAGCGGTTTTTAACAGAACAGGTGACACCATGTCCACACTTTCGCGCCGCCTTTATAAATTACTCCATCAGCCCCCCGAAACCCCGTTTGAACGCGCTAAACGTGCGCCCCGCCGCTTTATCTTTGATTACACCTTTGCGATGGGAGTTTATTTCACTGCCATTGGTGCCTTGATTGCAACTTTGACGGATTATTATGGGTTTTCGGTCAGTGTGTCCACCGCCATTGCGACCATGCCCTCTCTCTTTACGGCGCTTGAATTTTTGAGCAACCGCTTTTTTAAGCATCTGCGCAAATTTGCGATTGTCTGGCGCTTGTTGCTGCCCACCATTGTTGGGTCGGTCATTTTCCCAATGGAAATTGGGCGGGTTGTGATGGTCATTGCCTTTGTGCTGATGTGCACCGCCTTTCATATTTATGTGCCATCGTATAACGCATGGACGGTAAACGTGACCCAAGGGCATATCCGCAGCAATTATTTCTCGGTGCGCGATTTGTTTTTCCTGCCTTCTTTTACCCTGCTTTCCTTTGGCTTTGCCGCCATTATTTCTAAGGCTGAGCACGCAGGGCAATTGCGCGATGGCTTTTTGCTGCTTGCCGCGATTGAATTGCTGTTTATTCTGCCTAGCCTATTCTTACTGCTGCGCACCCTGCCCGCGCCCACAGCACCCATCATCACCCGCACAGGGGCGGCAGCACCCACGGCAGAAAGTAAAAAGGCTTCGATTATCGCAGAGTTTAAGCAGGTGCTATCCGATAAAAGCTATCGCAAGGTGCTTATTTTTCATCTGGTTTGGGTTTTCTTTTTCCAGTTTGCGGGGTTTTTGGCGGTGTTCCAAATTCAGGTGCTCAACCAAGAATACTTCACCGTCACCCTGTATAACACCATTGCCAGTGTGTTCCGCATTGCGCTGCTGCCTGTTTTTTCTTGGGTGGGCACCCGCTATGGTTGGAAAAGGGTCATTTACATCTGCCTTGCCATGATGAGCCTTGGCACAAGCTGCTGGGTGTTTATCACGGCTGAAAACTTATGGCTGCTCTTCCCCGCCGGGATTATCCTAACCACCACCCCTTGGGCGGGGCTTGGCATTGGAATGTTTCACTTCCAAATTGCCTGCACCAAGCTAGAAACCCGCAGCATTTATTTTTCTGCCCACGCGGGGTTATCCGGGCTAATGGCGGCGATTGGTGTGCTATGCTGCAATGCCTTGGTGGCGGTGATTAGCGAAATGGAACACCCTGCCTATTTTATAATTTTTGCACTCTGGCTGTTTGGCTGCGTAGCAACCTGCATCCTTGTGGCAAACACCCCCTTCCCCCATGCAGAGCCAAGCGAAGAAGAGGACGAAGCCGCACAGCAAGAAGCAGAGCTTGCCGCAGAGCGTGCTGCCGCCGCAAAGGAAGCCGCCCTTGCTGCTGCAAGCGATGCCGAATAACCGCACCTGTTCTGTTTTACACATTCCTACACATTCTTTGCCCCACACAGCAAAGACAGCCTAATTTTTACGGAACGCATTTTCTGTTGTCCTTGCGCAAAAATCTTGAAAAATTTACAGTTTTTTTGCAAAAAAGAAGGATGTCTTTCTTGCCCAAGCCCCTAAAATACGGTATACTATATGCAAGAATGATAGCACCGCAAGGAATGGCGGCAAAATGAAAAGCGAGGATATCACCATGAATGAAAATTACAACCGCGATATATCGAAGCTAAAAAAAGAACAAGAAGCACTGCGTGAAAAAACAACCTTCCGCTATCTTGGGCATGGCACCAAGGCAACTGGCTTCTTGAGCAAACAGTTCAAGCGCAAACCCGGCTATTTCCTACGCTGCCCTGAGTGCAACTATTACATGTCACTGAATACCAAGGGCAACGAAACCTGCATTTGTGGTAGCCTAATCCGCACCGAAACTGATGTAAAGGCCGCTTATGGGCAAAACGAAGTAGAAGTATTTGTGGCAAGCCGATAAGGGCGCTGCGCAAACGCTTGCACCGCAGCCCCAGTGCAGTTGCTTACCCTGTGAGCAACTACGCAAACGAAAGCGAATATCATACGCAAGCATGCGACACGAAAAAATTGCACCACGCAAACAATCCCCCATCCAGTTGGACGGGGGATTGTTTTTTCTTTCTGCTAAAATATCAGGTATTTATTCGCTTACCTTTGCATCGTATGCATCCCAGTAAGCAGCACTGTATCGATGGTCGCCATCTTCCCAGTTTGCACGATATTCCTGTAAGAGCGCGCGCAGCTCTGCTACCTTTTCAGGGCATTCTGCGGCAAGATTTTTCATTTCGCAAGGGTCATTCACCACGTCAAAGAGCTGTGTTTCGGTGGCGGTGTTGCAGTATTCAATCAGCTTAAAGCCATCTTTCTTGACCGAGCGCAGCATATCGTTATAGGCAAAGAATAGACTATCACGGGTGACATGTGCGGGGTTTTCAAACATGGGGTAGAAGCTCTTGCCCTCAACCGAGGTGGGGATATCCATCCCCGTCATCTCACACAGGGTGGGGAAGATATCGAGTAAGTAAACGTATTGATCCACCTGCTTGCCTGCATCAATGTCAGGACCCGCAAAAATCAAAGGCACACGAACGCTTTCTTCGTAATGGTTCTGTTTGCCCATCAGCGCGTGACTGCCAATGGCAAGCCCGTTATCTGCGGCAAATACCACGATAGTATCCTCTAATAGGTTCTGGGCTTCTAGCTCTGCAAAGACGCGCCCTAGCTCATGGTCAAGGTGGGAAATCATGCCGTAATATTCCGCAAGCTCTTTGCGCAGCGAAGCCTCGGTGCGTGGATAAGGGCAAAGCTCTTCATCGCGGATGGTTTCCACCCCAAAGAGGAATGGATGTTCATTCGCACAGTTTTC
This sequence comes from Faecalibacterium sp., assembly GCA_044426225.1. Taxonomy (GTDB): domain Bacteria; phylum Bacillota; class Clostridia; order Oscillospirales; family Ruminococcaceae; genus Faecalibacterium. The sequence continues at coordinate 30,525 of JAWXUQ010000004.1, forward strand.
AGGCAGGGTGATTTTCTCTGGGTCATACATATCTTTGAATTGGTCTGGCATGGTGCGGGGGTCATGCGGGGCAAGATAGGCAAGATAGAGATAGAATGGGTCATCCCCTTCGCGATTTTTCAGATAATCAAGCGCGCTATCGGTTAGCAGCTCACTCGAATGTTTGCCGGGATTGAATTTATCACAATGAATTTTGGTGGTTTTGTTGTTATAGAAGAAATCCATGACGAAATCAACCACGTTGTCATATTCGCCGGTTTCATCATAGTGGCAGGTGGGCACGTTCCAGTGATCCCACATGCCGCCAAAGAATACGTTTTCACCACAGGTAAAGCCGCGGGTAAAGGCAGGTGGGCCATTGTGCCATTTGCCAGTGCCAAAGCAATCATAACCGTTTGCCTTAAAGATTTCGGGCATCATGGTGTGATCCGTTGGGATATTCTGCCCTTCGCCTTCTAGGTGGAAGAGGGTGCGCCCAGTGTTGAGCATGGCGCGGCTCGGCATGCAAACTGCGCCAGAGGTGCCGCAAGGGATATGCGCCTGGGTAAAGGTGGTGCCACGTGCCACCAACGCATCAAGCGTGGGGGTACTAACATCTGGGTTGCCAAGGGCATGAATGGTGTTAAAGCGTTGGTCATCTGCCAAGACGAACAAAACATTTTTCTTCTTTGCCATTTTCTAAAATTCCTCTCTGTTGTTATTATAGATACGGTATGCCACCTGCACCAAATCGGCACCCGACCGCAGGACTTCCCCGTCTGCTCATTGATGGCAAAATGATATAGTTCCCCTTTGTATCGATAGGTAACAACCCACACCGGCATTAAGGAATATTCCCCATTGATATTGGTGGGCACCAAGGAAAACTTCTTTGTTTTTAGTATATCCCTTTCATCTTGCTATGGCAATAGACATTTGCTTTATTTCAATTAAAAAAAACACCACCCTAAGATGATGTTTTTTCACATACACTACAACTAAATCAAAACAGCATTGGCAAATTGCTGAGCAAAACGCCTGCTACTCCTAATAGTACGAGTGTTGTTGGTAGACAGCCCATTGACATAATTTCCTCCTTGTTTATCCTGTTTTATTCGGTCATTCCATTGTGGATGATACCAAAACGCAAGGCGCGTTACCGCCTATGTCGCGCAACGATAAAATATTTGCCCAAATCGCCACTTCCCGTTAGCCTTTTGCCTGTACAGCAGCTTTTAATGCCTTGATATGACTTGGTGTGGTGCCACAGCAACCACCGATATATACCGCGCCAAGTGCTAACACTGGCAACATATCCTGCGCAAAGGTTGCTTCTCCTGATTGATACACATCCTTGCCGTCTTGCTGCTGTGGCAACCCTGCGTTGGGCTTGAAAATCAGTGGTTTGTCTGTGTTTGCACGGAATTCTTCTATCACGCGCAGCAAAGACGCGGGCGCATCAGAGCAATTTAAGCCAATCGCCGCGATATCATATTCCGCAAGTCCCTCTATCATATCGCACACGCTGTTGCCCATCATAGTTTTGCCCATAGGCGCAAAGGTCATAGAGCAGAAGATGGGCAGCGCGTATTCGCTCGCCACCTTGACCGCTATTTTCAGCATTTCGACATCCATAAAGGTTTCAAAGAAAATCAAATCAGGCGCTTGCGCGCTACCTGCGCTGAGGATTTCACGGTATGCTTGCTCGCATTCTTCCTCAGTCAAATCGCCATAGGGTTCTAATAATTCTGGCAAGGGGCCAATATCAAGCGCCACCTTTACCGCCTTGCCCTGCGCGGCGGATTTTGCAATCTTGACCCCTGCTGCGACCACCTGCGCCACGTGTTCACCCGATTTACGCGCCGCATATTCGTTGGCACTAAAGGTATTGCTCGCGATGATTTGGGCACCTGCCTCAATGTACATGGTGTGCAATTGCGCCACAATTTCCGGGTGGGTCAGATTTAGTTTCCAGACCTCGCCGGCCGTGCCGCTTAATTCCCATAGCATAGTGCCAAGCGCACCGTCTAATAGGGTGATGTTATTACTCATTGCAAATTCTCCTTTCCTTTAAAACGCGTACCGCCCCGAATACATCGCACTTATTCCAGTGCGCTTTTCACCTTCTTTTTGCGCAAGGCGCGGTTTTGGCGGTTGGCTAGCGCATGTTTTCTGCCCTTCAATAATATCTTTCTGCCCTCTGGGTTGCGGGTATAGACCACCTCGTATTTCCCGATATAGCGCCGCATCACATTGGCAAAGCAGACGGCATCTTCTTTTCGCTTGGTAAAGATACGCGGGATTGCAAAATAGCCATCCATTCGATGCTTTCTGCGTGGTGCATATAAAATATAACGTTGGTTGTCAATATCCGAAAACATTTCATCCATACACTGGGCAAAGAGTGCTTTATCGTACCCGCTGCCACCGACCAAATAGAGATTATAAATCACACTTTCACTTTGTACTTCAACGCGGTGCTCATACCCTTCTAGGTGGTTTGCCTCTAGCAATGCCTTGCGCATCCCCTCGCCAAATGCCTTTAACCGCCGAAACGGGCTTGCAAAGGTGATTAATTTTTTGCATCGAAATACCCCCTCTACAATCAGTATGCTAATAACCCCCATCAACACGCAGAAAAACTCTGGCGATATGGCATACATTGGGCGGGCAACCGACACTATCAGGGCAATGGTCACACTCCATAAGGTAAGATACCGCAGATAATCAAAAATGCTTACCACCGTCGTCCGCGCGCTCTCTACCGAAACCTGCTCAATGACCTGTATCTCATCTACGGCGCAAATGGCTTTGTCCCACCGCGCTTTTAAAACATCCCGCTTGGCAGATAAGGCAAGCATATCGCAATTTGTCTTTTTTAGGTTGCTCTTATCATCCACTGGGTAGTGAATAACGGATAGGCGGCGAATACCATTTTCGATGCTATCAATGGTATAGTGCAAGCCCAGAAAATGCTCCATCCGGCGCGCTAGCATTTCCATATCCCCGTTTTCATCATCCTGCTCTGCGCCCACAGCGCCTTCATCTTGATTGAATTTTTTGGGCACGGCACATACTAAATGCCAAATGTTACTTGCTTTATCGGGGTTTTTCGCATAGGTTCTAATTGCCCTGCCACGCATCTGGTTGCTGAGCATAAAGCTGCCAACAAAACTTGCCAAAATCAGCGCATTCACGCAGGGGGAATCCCACCCTTCGCCAAGCAAAGCCTTGGTGCCAATCAGGGCTTGTATATACCCTTCCTTGAACAGTTGGGTGATGGCTGCGGTTAAAAAGTGGCGGTCGCCCTTTACATCCACCTCTAGATAAGTGCCACTTGAAAGTGCGCCAATGGGTTTGTAGGAAATCGCCTCTGGATTTGCGACAATTTCTAGCAGCCGCGCCTGCGCGCGCGCAGGGATAATCGCAATGGTGCCACAAAGCACACCCAGTTGCAGATTTTCTTTTTGCGCCTGGTTTTCTCTGCGCAGTAGCTCAAAAAACGGCACCGCGCCTAGCGCATGCACATCCTTTTTTTCATTCCCGACGGCGGGTTTATATTCCTTTTTGATGTAATCACAGAGGATTAACAGCCGCAACTCTTCCCGCAGGGTTTTGTATTCATGAAAGGTGATTGTTTTGATGCTCTCGCATTTTCCCACAGAGCGCACAAGCTCTTTTTTTAGGCTATTTTTCAGTTGCAGCGCAACCCTTCTCTGTTCAATCAAGCCCCTTGCCTTAAGGTCTTGGCGATATACTTGCAAGGTTTCTTCACTAGCGGCATAGGACGCACAATCATCGTATAAAACGCCTTGCAATAAAAGTTCAAACCATTTCGGCGATATTTTTTCTAGGTGGGTATAGCCCAACAGCTTCTTAACATTCGGTGGCACCGCATGTTTTTTTGTGTTCAGGTAAATCAAGATAGACGATAAATAAGCAGGGTTTTCAAGCAGTGCATCAAAATCTGCCCCCTCTTGCAAGCAAGCGTGCGAAAGGATAATGTGTTCAAACGTATCATCTTGTAGCAGAAAATCGCAATAGTCATCTCTGCGGGTTTTGAAATCATTAATCTTTTTCAGCTCTTTTTGGGTCGGGTAATTAAAATAAACGTAGTCTTGATGCGGGCATAAATTGCCATCTTTGACAAGCTCTGGGACGGTGATTTCCTCATCGATTTCCCCACACACCCGCATATACCGCGACCACATCTCAGGGGTGGAATCGTATGGCGGGGTTGCCGTTAGGGCAATCGTATAAGTAAGCGCCGTATTTTTCTGCAATTTTTCTAGTGATTTCCACCATTCACTGCGCAGATGATGGCATTCATCCAGACAGATGGTTTTGATTTTATGCGCGCTAAGCGCCGCCACTAGGTCAAAGGCTTCATAATCCACCTCTTCTTGCAAGGTGGTATCTTCATCTATTTCATCCCGCAACTGTCCCTTATACTGCACCATGGCGCTGTGCATGCCTTGGTAGGTCGCAACAGTGATTAATTTCATCTCTTTTAGGTTTTGCGATAGCACATCCGCGCTCTGAACACCCGCTTGCAAGAAGGCTTCTTCTATGCGGGCAATCCACTGCTCACGAATGGTAATCGACGGCACCAACACGATACAGGGCTCATCCATCAGACAAATGAGCTCAATGCCCAGAGTTGTTTTTCCCGAACCGGGCGCTGCCACAATATGCACCCGCCCATCGCTTTTGTAATCATAAAAACGCGCTAATACACGCGCTTGATAGCTGCGCCATGTGCCGCGAAATTGTAGGATATCTTGATACATTTCTGCTATCTCCTTTTCCATCGCGCGACAAACACCTATTGCGCAAACCGATTAACATAAAATATAAATTGACTTATCTGGCGCGTATATTTCTTGCATCTATGCAAATGGTACGAAAGCAGCGCGAGTTTATGTCCTACGCAACAAACCTATCTAATCTTTATCATCAGTATAGCGCAGATGTAAAACAAGCGCAAGGTAAATGCGCCTTCTTTTTATCTCTTTGTTCAAAAAAGAAAAAGCACGCAATCTCAAAGGAAATTTGCGGGCTATCTTGCGTTACCCGGGCAAAATAGATGTCATTTGAACAAGGGTAAAATTTGCGTTTGGGCTGAACCCCCGTCCTTTTTTATTGCAAATGATTGCTCATTTTGCGAAATCAACAACCACTTTCATAAACTCTTTTTTCTTTTCAACATGAATGCCATGTCCGCAATCAAACGGCATGACTTTACATCGTTTTATCGTTTGTTTCGCTAAGATTGCATCTTCATCGCTCATCGCCGCTAGCAATGTTCCCTGATTATCGAAATTTGTTTTCGCTTTCATCAAAAGCGTCTTACAGGATATTCCCTCTAATATTTCACGATGCAACACACCTTTATGGAACGTATCGCTGTAAAACGATTCGCCGAAGCATGGGTCATATTCATGCATGCCACGATATGCTTCTAGCGCAGACTTCGGAAAAAAAGGAACCTTTAATGATTTGTTTGGATATTTTTTTCTAAACTTTATTGCGCTTTTTACTAATTTTGATTTTATCTTTTCTCTCGATTTGTCAGGGAAAAACTCCCATATCTTCTGGTTTTTAAAATAGTAGACAACGAAATCTTCTTGCGCAGCTTCTTCTATATAGTGATGGCAGACGGTCGATAAATCTTGATAATTGAATGTTTTAAATCGTCTTTCACCTTGGCACGAAAACAAAGGGGGGTCTTCTAATATAAGCCCCATGCACATCGGTGTTTTAGACGCAACATAAGCAGCAATCAATCCGCCAGAAGAATGCCCAAGCAGATAGAACTCTTTCCCGATTACATGTTGCGCAAAATCCATCAGTGCACTGCCGATGGAAACAATATCATAATGGCATTTATTTTTATCGCTCTTACCATGCCCAGGGCAATCCACTGCATAAAGATGATATTTTTTTGAAAGCGTATGCCATGTGGTGTTGTAACTCGTTGCGTTTGTGCCTTGCGCATGTATCATCAGTAAGGCAGGCAAATCATTTTTTACCTCGTAATAGCTTAATGACACATCACCCGCTATATATGAATTTCGCACTATTTTACGCATCATTTTTTCACCACACAATCTGCTCATATCCTTGTATGAAGCAGCTTCACTTGCTTTTTATCTTCACCCATTTTATTTCATGTTTATTAAACCAACATCGTAAAATCAGCTGACCACTTTAGACCCAAAACTCGAAATCCAACAAAACCATCACCCGCGATCGGTCTTACTATATATACCATTTTCAGTGAATTTTTAGTGCGAACGATATGTTTTTTTACCCCATATTGTTTCTTGAATATTTTAATTGCATGAATTGGTGATTTTGCATTGATATATACAAATCCTATTTTAGCTGGAATATTGCAGTTTGTCTCAATTTTGTCTAGTTTCTCATTTGATAATTCTATCGCAAATGTAACGATATACTCATTCATATTACACCTCTTTCTATCCGTTATTCCTAAAACGCAACGAGTGAAAAGTGAAGCGCGAAGAAATGAAAAGCAAAAAACAATGCTTTTCCCATTAGGGGTTTTTATGCGTTACCCAGGCGAAATAGATATCATTTTCTTTTGCGCCAAAAACGGGGGGGGG
>JAWXUQ010000004.1:37142-71533 GCA_044426225.1 Faecalibacterium sp.
GGGATTGAACCCTCATCCTATTTTATTTTGAATTATTTAATGCCTGTTATGCTCATTTGATTTATTAGCATATATCTCAAATAATAGAAAACATTGCCATAATTGATGAAAATAAATTTGATAGACCATGTATTATCCAACTAGGGAGAATGCTTCCATTTGCTTTTTCTTCATTTATGTATCCCATAAACCATCCAATTGCACCTGTAAAAACAATAATAATGAATGCTATAACTGGATTTACAAAACTGAAAAATAGAACACCATGTAATAAGCCAAATAAGATACTTTGAATAATATTTGCTAATGTAAAGTTCATTTTATTTGATAATCTTTTTAGAATAAATCCACGGAAAACTATTTCTTCAGATAGTCCTGTTTTTATAAATGAATATACGATTGCTGCTGGTAATGCTGTTATGCCTAGTCCATCAAATTCTGATGTAGCTAATTGAACATCCTTTAACAAAAATAAAATATAAACCGACAGCACTATAAAAACAAATAGTGTTATACTAGAAAATAATAGCACTTTCTTTCTGTCGTTATTCGAAATTAATTTCAATCCAACCCAACTAAAAAACCCTTCCTTTTTTCTGCCACTAAAAACCCACCAAATTAAAGGAATAAAAGAAAATAACAACACTTGTATTATTGCATTTAAAAGCTGTACTATTAATCGTTCCATACATTCACCTCACCTAATATAAATAATCTCCACTGCAAATATATCACATCGCCAAACCCATCGCAAGTAACGATTGCATTGTTTATAAAATGCTGTCGAACTTTTTGCGAGCGCCGCAGCGCGAAGCGCGAATTTAGCATAGCCTTAGTCATGTAGTGATGCGCAGGTTAGCGCAGCTGCGAGCGTTCGCAAAAGCGATTACCGCACGCACGGCAGCATTTACAGGGGCGCGTTCTGCAAAGAACGATCGGTTTATATAAAACAAAACAGCCAGTCAAATGACTGGCTGTTTTATGAGTTACTAGAACAAAATAGATGTCATCTGAACCCTTGCCATTTTCTAGGGGGGATTCGAACCTTACACACAAATCAATCTTCATAATGTCCTTTACAAGACAAAATAATTAAATTGCCGTTTTCGTCAATGTCATACACCAGCCGATGTTCTTGATTGATGCGGCGGCTCCATGCTTTTCGGTACTTAAGGGGTTCTGGTTTTCCAATCCCCACTGCAGCACCGTTTCGATGAATATCTTTTAGCAATTCATTAATTTTGCGAAGCAACGATTTATCGGTAAACTGCCAATAAAGGTAATCTTCCCACGCTTTGTCTGAAAAAGAATTATTCATCCGCCATTGCCTCTAATTCTTCCATTGTTTTCACAACAACTTTGCCTTGTTTCACTTGTTGCACACTGCGGTCGATACCATTCAAATACTCTGCATTGCGCGCGGTTTTTTGCAATTCGTTCCACTTTTCAAGGCTTAGAATCACAACATTTTTTTCATCCTTGCGCGTTACGATTACAGTTTCGTTATCATCTGTCGCACGATCACAATAATCTTTCAGATGATTTCGAATCGTAGAATAATTTACAGCTAACATAAAAACACCTCACCTTCTTTTTTGTACAATATATTGTACCATATACTGAACATTATTGTCAAGTACTTCCATTGCATAAAAAACATTGGGTTTGACCTCTCGGCGTATTTTATGGCGGGGTGTTTACTGCTTATTATGCTCATAATAGTTATTAGACATCTATTTCAAAAATCAAATCTATTTTTTCAAATCGCCCGTAATTAGCAATACTTGTTGGAATAAATCCAACATATTTATAGCCTTTTTTTGCATATTCATCAATGATTTCTCTATGTTCTATGTTGCCTGCTGTAAAAGTTTTTCCTACTTTTAAATTCACGTATTCATACTTTTTCATTGTTCAAACCTCCTCAACTAATATAAATAATCTCCATCGCAGGCACATCTCTCTTATTCATCAATACGACCAGCTCAATTTTCCAGACACTGTCTGGAAAATTGGATTGTACTGATAAAATTCACGCATATTACTCATTTAGTATAGCATAGAATCAAAACCCCTACAAGAAAAGCAAATTTAGAAATTCACCTGCTCATGTCTGTATAAAAAGAAAAGGCCTGCAAGCAGACGTGCCGCCCGTACGGCGGCATTTACATGGGCGCATTCTGCGAAGAACGGACGGTTTACATAAAGCAAAACAGCCAGTCTAACGACTGGCTGTTTTATGGCGGAGTAAGAGAGATTTGAACTCTCGCGCCGGTTTCCCGACCTACACCCTTAGCAGGGGCGCCTCTTCGACCTCTTGAGTACTACTCCAAGGCAAAGTGATTTTCACTTTATTCAATTCACTTTTCCAAATGGCGGAGAGAATGGGATTCGAACCCATGGTACGTTGCCGTACGCTAGTTTTCAAGACTAGATCCTTAAACCACTCGGACATCTCTCCACAATGCGCTTTCACACAATGTTAGAATGCAAGAAAAATAATACCATATCGCAGCCGCGTTGTCAATAGATTTCGCAGATTATTCTGATAAATTATGATAAACAAGCAATAAAAAATGCGCGCAGGCTTTTGCGCGCAAAAATATCATTTTAAAACTGCCATTTTGTCAGCACAGACAGCGCTGCGCCTTGCAGCGTTGCGCCCCACTTATGCTACATACAGACCATTGCCTGCACTGCTTGTCGAAGCAGTACGCGCGGCCTGTGCCATCGCTGTTGCGCGGCGCTTTGCCGCCAACACGCGCTGACGCTTTTGCTGCTTTGCTGCGGCAGCCTGCTGTTCTAGCTGCACACTGCGTAGGTGCGCTGCGCGAATTACGATACCCAAACCAACGAGGGCAGCAAACAATGGCATAAGCGGCAACACCCCTTCTGGGATTGCTGCAACACATAATATAAAGCAAATGGACAGTACCACTACGAGCACATCTAAGCAAAAACGTTTCATCTGAACTACCTCCGCAAGTTTTTTTGTTTCCTTTTTATTTATATGATACACATCTGTTTTTTAGCACTCGGTTTCCAATGATTATTTATAAACCATTCCGCATTCCACCGTGCCACTGCCCTCTGTGCACCATTTTTTGACAATTCGCTCACTCAACAACCATTGGTTGTGATCGCACCTCTATCATAATACAACTTTGAGTTGTTGTCAAGCTGTTTTTACAACAATATTTCTGTTTTTCGCAAGTTTTCCCTTTACAAAAACATCTTTTAGTTGTATACTGTTGCTATCAACAACTGAAAATAAGGGAGCAACGCTGTATGAACTTTTGTGATCTTCTAAAAGACACCCGTAAAAAAGCCAAAATCAGTCAGAATGAACTTGCCGCCGCATTGGGTGTGACCCAACAGGCAGTGGGCAAGTGGGAGGCAGGGAAATCCTCGCCTGACCCAAGCACAGTGGCGCGTATTGCAGAGCTGCTTGGCACCACCACCGATTACCTGCTTGGCTTACATAATGAAACAGAAGAAACCCAAAGCGCAACCGAGCGCTTTTTTGGCGAACGCACCGAAACCCTTATTCCCATCATTGGCACGGTGAAGGCGGGCTATGGCGCACTTGCCTTTGAAGAGGACTATGGGCAGGAATATGCCAACGTGAAAGACCCCGCCAATTACTTTTACCTATTGGTAAAGGGCGATAGCATGGAGCCCCGCATCCAAGATGGCGATTTAGCCCTTGTGCACCGCCAAAACACCCTAGATAACGGCGACCTTGGGGTGATTGTCTATGGCGATGAAGGCGAAGGCACCCTGAAAAAATATGTGCAACGCGGCAACACCATCATTTTGCGTGCCTTTAACACCGATTACCAAGATAAGGTCATCAAAGGCGAAGATTTGAACTATCTGTACGTGGCAGGTAAGGTGGTAGAAACCAAAGCAAAGTGGTGATTGCCCCCCTTGCACTGAGGACAGTATATCAGCACACAAGTACGATAACAGGGATTTCACCCGCCCGATATTAATCCCCGATATTAAATATAAAAAAACATTCCCTAGGCGCACAGCCTGCAAACCCCATGCAAGATCGTGCGCCTTATTTTTTGACCCCAAAAATCGGGAAAGCACACCGTAGCCTGTGGAAATTGCCCCAAAAATCGGGAAATCACACCGCAACCTAGGGAAATCGCCCCAAAAGCAGGAACCTTACACCGCAACACAGGCGCTGCACAAAAAGCCAGAAAACCATACCGCCGACACAGGGAGTACGCAGATGAAGCAATGCATCATGGATAAGCTAACCATCTTGACGGATAGCGCAAAATACGATGTCGCCTGCACCTCTAGCGGGGGCGAGCGCGGCGGCAAAGCGGGCAGCATTGGCAGCACCTATGCCCCCGGCTGCTGCCACAGCTTTTCTGCGGATGGGCGCTGCATCAGCTTGCTAAAAGTGCTGATGACCAACGTATGCGCCTTTGATTGCTCCTATTGTGTCAATCGCAAGAGCAATGATGTACCCCGCGCAAGTTTTACCCCGCGCGAGCTTGCCGAGTTAACCATTGAATTTTACCGCCGCAATTATATTGAAGGGCTCTTTTTATCCAGTGCGGTGCTGATTAGCCCCGATTACACCACTGAGCAGATGATTGCTGCGCTGAAACTGCTGCGAGAGGAATATCACTTTCGCGGGTATATTCATGCCAAGGGCATCCCTGGTAGCAGCCCTGAATTGATTGCCCAGTTAGGGCTGCTTGCCGACCGCCTGAGCATTAATGTGGAATTGCCGAGCGAGCAAAGCCTGCGCCTACTCGCGCCCGACAAGGGACGACATGCCATCTTTGCGCCGATGAAACAGATTGCCCAAAGCAGCGCGGCGGGCAAAAAAGACCTCGCCCTGTACCGCGGTGCGCCCAAATTTGCCCCCGCAGGGCAGAGCACCCAGATGATTATTGGCGCGACCCCCGAAACAGACCATCAAATTTTGCAACTGACCCAAGGGCTATACCAAAAATACAGTTTAAAACGAGTGTTTTACTCCGCCTATATCCCAGTGGCAGAGGATAGCCGCCTACCCGCCATTGATACAAAGCCGCCCCTATTGCGAGAGCATCGGCTGTACCAAGCGGATTGGCTGTTGCGGTTTTATCAGTTTGAAGCCGGAGAGCTATTGAGCAAGGAAAACCCCAACTTCAACCCCTATCTTGACCCGAAATGCAACTGGGCGCTGCACCACTTCGACCAATTCCCAGTGGACGTAAACCGCGCGCCCTTTGAAATGCTGTTGCGGGTGCCCGGCATTGGTCCGACCAGTGCACGGCGCATTCGCACCGCACGGCGACAGGGTGCCCTTGGTATGGCCGCGCTAAAACGGATGGGGGTTGTGCTCAAGCGGGCACAGTATTTTATCACCTGCCAAGGCTTTGCCTGTGCCGCGGCGGGCAGCGGCAGTGAAGGGCGACAAGCCATCACCCGCGCACTGATTGACCCCAATGTATTTGACGTGCACTGCGAGCAGCTTAGCCTATTCTCGCAGCCAGAGCAGCCGCTATTTGCCGCACAAACCACACCGCCGCCCCTTGCCCTAGCACAGGCAAAAGAGGATGCGATTATCACCCTTGCACAGGCGCTGTAATCCGCTTATCCCGTCTGCATCGGGGTATGCTTGCCATCGCCATCATGCGCGCCCACTAGAAACACCCAAAACACACCACCTACATCCGCCAATTGAACAGGAGGGCAGACCATGCAAGCACAATGCTTCCCATCGGCAGATGTGATTTATCAGTATGATGGCACCTTTGAGGGGTTTTTATCCTGCGTATTCGTCAGCTTTGCGCGCAAAGAAACCCCCTTTGCCATCTGGGATGATGCCCAAGTGGAAACCTCACTGTATCCCGTGTGCAGCATTGCGACTGACCCCGCCCATGCCGCGCGGGTGTTTGGCGGAGTGGCAAATAAAATATCCCCCCACGCGCAGCAACTCATCACTACCTGCTTTTTATCGGGCAGTGACGAAAAGGAATTGCTGCTGTTGCGATTTTTGCAACTTGGCTTTGCGATTGGCAGTCGGGCGCTTTCCATGCTAGGGGATGTACATGTCGCACCCATTATGGCAATGCAAAAAAACGTGCTGCATGAGGCACACCAATACAAAGGCTTTTTGCGCTTTGAGGAGCACCAAGGCATGCTAGGTGCCATCATCGCGCCCAAAAACGCGATTTTACCCCTGCTGCGCGGGCATTTTTGCGCACGTTTTCCGGAAGAAAACTTTTTGATTTATGACGAAACCCATTGCAGCGCACTGCTATACCAAGACCACCGTGTAGAATTGCTTGACCTGTGCGCCCCCTTGCAGCTGCCCTCCCCAGACGAAAAGGAAAGCCAATATCAACAGCTCTGGAAGCAATTTTATGACACCATTGCCATCAAAGAGCGACGCAATGAGGTGTGCCGCCGCAATCTGTGCCCCAAACGCTATTGGGCGCACATGAGTGAACTGCGAGACGAATTATGAACGCAGTGGTTTGCGCGCAGCGCCGCACCGTTACTTTTGCAGCATTACTAGACAAGTTGCACCCAAACCTGTATAATAATAGTAATGCTTTGCCCTGCACCGCCCTGCAAACATGCGTCGCTGTGCGGGAAAAAGAAAATTGCCCCGCTGCCAAACCCATGGCGCAGGGGCAGACAACCGTATTCATCCATTCCAAAGGAGTAAAGATTATGATTCGTATTACCATGGAAAACGGCGGCATCATTGAGCTAGAGCTTGACGCTGCATCGGCACCTATCACCTGTGAAAACTTTGAAAAACTTGTAAACGACGGCTTTTATGATGGGCTTACCTTCCATCGCATTATCCCCGGCTTTATGATTCAGGGCGGTTGCCCACTTGGCACTGGCACCGGTGGCCCTGGCCACAACATCAAGGGCGAATTCATCGGCAATGGCGTGAACAACACCATCCGCCACACCCGCGGTGTCATCAGCATGGCGCGCAGCGGTCACCCTGACAGCGCAGGCAGCCAGTTCTTTATCATGCACAAAGACGCACCCCACCTTGATGGGCAGTATGCAGCCTTTGGCAAGGTAGTAAGCGGTCTTGAAGTAGTAGATGAAATCGCTGCTGTGCCTACCTCTTTTGGCGACAAACCCAAAACCCCAGTAAAAATGGCAAAGGTAGAAGTGGTCTAATCCGCGACCTGCGCTGCCATTAGGAGCGCATTGCCACGGCTGTTTGCCACGCAGTGCCACTCTCCCGCGTAGCGTTCCCACCACAATAGAACAAGCGCCCTTGTCACGCAAACTGTGGTGGCAAGGGCGCTTGGTTTTTTTATAGATAGACGTAATCTGGAATGGCCTGTTCGCCCCGTATGCAGGCGGGCAAATCAATCACGGCATATCGAATGGCTTGGTACTGCCCTGCATTTTCAGTGCCGTCTAAAATTTTAGTAAGCACACGGTTTTTTGCTTCTTCCATCACTTCGCTTGCTATTTCGAGCTGTTCCGCCGTTTGATGCGCCTGCTCGACCAGGGCAAGCGGGGTATAGGTTTTTTCGCGGCAATAAATTTCACGCGCATCCTGCGCCAAATCTGCCGCGTTGCAGAGCTTAAAATCTTCTATCGCACTGCATAGCTCCTCTAAGCACGCTTGGAGCGCATCCATTTTCGTTTTGGCCTCTTGATATTCCATCAGCTCTTGGGTGAATGCAATGCTTTGCGCGTTTGCGCCGAATAATTTCCCGATCTCTTCCAATTTGAACATACTTCTTCCTTTCTTTCAACATCTTTTTCTTTGTATAATCCTTTTAAAACATCATTCGACTTCTCTTGACATTTTACTTGTTCGAGTATATAATAAAATAAAACATCACAAGAAACCTCTTATACAGCATATAATATACTTGTTCAAGTAATTTGTCAAGAGGGCATTTTCGTTGTTTTCCACCGCACGAAAGGAGCCTTGCATTATGTCTAGCCTTTATCAGACAATCGCCACGCTATGCCAACAAAAAGAATTATCCATCGCCGCCCTTTGCCGCAAAGCAAACGTAAGCCCGGGTATCATCAGTGACTTAAAAAACGGGCGCAAAAAAACCATCAATGTCGAAACCGCAAGCAAACTAGCCACTGCCCTATCGGTCAGCGCCGATACCCTGACCGGTGCCCCCACCCAAGAGGGCGATGCCTTGATTGCATTTTACGGCGAGGTAAAAGACCTGTTAGACGAAACGGACAAAAACGACCTTATTGCTTTCATGCGGATGAAAGCCGAGTTGAAACAGTATGACCAAAACCGAGATGATGGAACAAACCCTCGCTGATATGGGGGTGCGCGTCTTTTCCTGCCCTGTGTTGCACCGCAAGGCGATTGCCTCTAGCGATGGCTTTGTCGGGATGGGGCAGACACAGGATAGCTGCGAAGCGCACACCATTTTAGCCCATGAGATGCTGCACTTTAAGCTACGCGCCTTTTACCCGCCTGAGGACACCGCCAATCGCCGCCGCAGTGAGGCGCAGGTGCACCGCGCCCTGATGCTTGACCTTTGCCCCAAAGAGGCACTGTGCACCCTGCTACAACGCGGATTGTGCGTGCAGGAGATTGCGGAAGAGCTAGAAGTCACCACACAACTAATCTGTGAAGCCTTTGCCTTTTACCAAGCGCAAGACCCCGCCTTTTGCCAAGGCGAGCAAGAGCCGCCTTGCACAGATGGCGCACCCAATGCAGCCCCAGACGAACGCGCACAATCAAACGAATAAAAACGGTGCTGTCGCACGGCTTATCTTAGCGGAACAATCCGCGTGATAAGGTGCAACAACACCGTTTTTGTTTTTTAATTTTTGTTTTTTAGGCGCAGCGTACAGCGTGCGGCTAACAAAGCCTAGCGCAAGTGGCGCAGCGTACAGCGCACCGCTTATTTGCTTGGTGCAGCGTGTGGCTTGTTTGCTTGAAGCACCGCGCAGCAGTAAAGCCTAGCGCAAGTGAAATAGCGCCCTATTATCTGTGCGGAAAAGCAGCTTAGTTTGCCTTTTTTTCCATTAGTTTGCGGCCCATCAGCACACCCATGACGGATGCCATCATCAAGCCGCGCGTCCACCCTGAGGAGTCGCCTAGGCAGTGCAGCCCTTTGATGTTGGTATTTAGGTCGGTATCCATCTTGACCTTATTGGAATAGAATTTGATTTCGGGGCTATATAGCAGCGTTTCGCTTGAGGCAAAGCCCGGCACAACTTCATCTAACATTTTGATAAATTCAATGATATTGGTCATGGCACGGTATGGCATGGCGGCAGTGATATCCCCCGCAATCGCATCTTTCAGTGTTGGCTTTAGGTTGCTGCGCGAAAGTTCTTTTGCCCAGGTGCGTTTGCCATCTAAAATATCGCCATAGCGCTGCACCATAATGTGCCCTGCGCCCAACATATTGGTGAGCTCACCCACCTTTTGTGCATACGCGATGGGCTGATTGAATGGCTCGGTAAAATTATGGCTGACCAAGATGGCAAGGTTGGTGTTTTCGCTCTTGCGTTCTTTAAAGCTGTGCCCGTTGACCACCGCAAGGTCGTTGTCATAGTTTTCCTGTGCGACAAACCCGCCGGGGTTCTGGCAGAAGGTACGCACCTTGTTTTTCCAAGGCTTGGGGTAACCGATGAGCTTGGACTCATACAATACCTCGTTGACCTTTTCCATGACCTCATTGCGGCACTCTACACGCACACCGATATCAACGGTGCCGGGCTCATGCGCGATGTTATAGTCCGCACAGATATGCTCTAGCCAGTCTGCACCACGGCGCCCCGTTGCGATGACAACCTCTGGCGCATATACGGTGCGCGCCTCCTGCTTATATTCACGGATGACCACACCTTTGCAGACATTGCTTTCCATCACCAAGGTTTCGCATTCGGTGGTAAAGAGCATCTCTACCCCTTCTGCGAGCAGGTAGTTTTGCAAGTTTAGGTAAAGCTGCTGTGCTTTCTCTGTGCCAAGATGGCGGATGGGACAATCCACTAACTTTAAGTTGGCACGGATAGCACGTTTGCGGATTTCGCGGATGGCCTCATAATCCGAAACACCCTCAATATGGGGGTCTGCGCCAAATTCCAGATAGATTTCATCGGTATAATTGATAAGCTCTTGCGCAAACTCTGTGCCAATCAAGTCAGGCAATTCGCCGCCGACCTCATACGAAAGGCTGAGTTTACCATCAGAGAAGGCACCTGCGCCCGAAAAACCAGTGGTAATGGCACAGTTTGGCTTGCAGTTAATGCAATGCCCTACTTCTGCTTTGGGGCAGTGGCGCTTTTCAACAGGTTTGCCTTTTTCGACAAGCAGAATGTTTGGTTTTGCTTCGCCTGCTTTGCGTAATACCTCAAATGCTGTGAAAATGCCCGCAGGCCCTGCGCCTACAATGATTAAATCGTACTGGTTCATGGTTATGCTCCTTATTGCTGTGTGGGTGCGCCCAAGCATGTCTGCGGTACTTTCCCGCACAGGCAAAGCCGTATCGCACCCAATGCACCCAGCTTCGCACACGATTACGAATTATAGCATACTTTTTATGCCTTGGCTAGTATTTTTTGAAAGATTTCACGGAAAAGTAATACTTTTGTAGAAAAGTGTGTTTTATGGCTAATTTTTTAGCAATTATTCTAACACCACACCAACCGCAGGGGCAGCGCAATCGCCTTGCTTCTGCCTTAATTATCCCTAGCGTTTTCCTACACATTGCCTTTCACGCAGCACAGCAAATGGCACAACAACCGCTCATTGTGCAAGCGGACGAACGGTTTTGCGGTATACCCGCACCAAGAACCAAACCGCAAGCACAAAACAGCCTGCCTCGGCAATGGGGAATGCCCACCAGACATATTCTACCGCACCCGCAAGGCTGAGCAGGTATGCCACTGGCACCAAAATGACAATCTGGCGCAGGATGGAAAGGTAGAAGCTATAAATGCTCTGCCCAAGCGACTGGAAGATGGTGGATGCCATCATATTAATTCCGGCGAACAAGAAGCTGAGGGCGATAATGCGCAGCGCCGGAATACCAATGGCAAGCATGACTGCACTCGCCTCAAAAATTCCGAGCAACGCACTGGGGAAAAACACAAAGGCGCCAATGCCAAGCAGCATGATGATTTGCACATATAAGAAGGCAAGTTTTGCGCACTGGATGATGCGTTTGGGTGCGCGGGCACCAAAGTTATACCCAATGATGGGCATGACCGCATTGTTCATCCCGAATACCGGCATAAAGACAAAGCTCTGTAAGCGGTAGTATACCCCAAAGACTGCAACTGCTGTGGCAGAGAAGGTCATTAAGATTTGGTTGATGCCAAGCACCATGATACTGCCGACCGACATCATGGCGATACTAGGCGCGCCCACCCCATAAATCTGACCGATGGTGGGCAGATGCGGGCGAAAGCCACGCGCTGCAAGGCGCAGCTTGCTTGTTTTGCACTGGCAGAAATAAATGCCAACCACTGCCGCAACCGCCTGCCCAATCACCGTAGCGATTGCTGCGCCGCGTGCACCCGACAGCGCCTCGCCGCAATAACCAAAGATAAAAATTGGGTCTAGCACGATATTAACCACCGCACCCGCAAGCTGACAAAGCATGCTTTGCTTGGTGCTGCCTGTGGCGGCAAGTAGTTTTTCCATGACCATCTGAATGAATAGTCCCTGGCTAAACAAGCAGCAAAGGAAAAGGTAATTGACCCCTTCACGGATGATTTCCGCGTCCGAAGTCTGGGCGGAAAAATAGGGCTTGACCAAAAAGCAGGCGAATGCCATCATGACTGCACAGCTGCACAGTGCCAAAAAGATACCGTTATTCGCAACCCGCTGCGCTTGCTTTGGATTTTTCTCGCCGAGCGAACGGGAAACCAGTGCATTGACACCAATGCCAGTGCCCACACCCACCGCAATCATAAAGTTTTGTACCGAAAAGGCGAGGGAAACGGCCGTTAATGCTTCTTCGCTCACGCGGGAAATAAAAATCGAATCGACTACGTTGTACAGTGCCTGCACTAGCATGGAAATCATCATCGGCACACTGAGCTTGAGCAACAGCGGATTGACCGCCATGGTGCCCATAATGTTTTCTTTTTGCGGTGGCATTGCCCCCTCTGGCGCACACTGCTCGCTGCGCTCTGGTGGGTTCATCTGTGCGGGCATTTGGTTTTCTTCTTTCACGGTATCACTCTTCTACTTTCTCTTACATCAAACGTTATCTATCTTCCACTGTTTTCCTGTCAATTAGGGCGGGAATGGTAATCTGTGCGGTGCGTGTGATGGTGTTTTCATCCACGGCATAGATATTATACCGCTGCCCTTCCACCATCAATTCTGGCGGGAACAGCACCCCTTGGTTTGCGCTTTTGCGTAGGGTATAGAAGGTCTTTTTGGCGGTGGTTGCATGGGCAATTTCATCTTTGATGGCACAGCCAATCCACCCATTAAAATCTTCGGGCAGGGGGAATGCTTCCCCGCGCTGATAAAAGCAGAAAGCACCCGCTTGCGCGCCCTCATGCTTATCTTTCTTTAAATAGCAGGGCAGCCGCTTCGGGCGCTGACGGCGCACCCCACGTGGCTTTGCCCGCATGACAATCGCCCGCCCCGTAAAACTGCGCACAAAGGCGCCAAGCGTCATGCTGCAAGCGATTTCATCCTCTTGTTCGGCAAGAGGATTGCCCACAAGCACCCGCTCTACTGACATCATTTCATCGTGCACAAAGCCGTGCAGCGCCACCCAGCGGATGGTCTGATTGGCAGCACCTACCCCTTCTTCTAGCTGCACCGCCACAGCGCAGCTGTTGCGAATTTCGGAGCGCAGGTCTTTTAAATCCATCCAACTTTGATAGCATTCATGCCCACAACAGCCCATAAATGCCGCGCCATACGCAGCGTTGCCGCACAGACTATTCGCGCCATCTACCATGCCATAGGCAACTTCCTCTGGCAGAGCATCTGCACCGAAACGATTGATAAGCTCTGTTAATACAATCGGGAGTTCCATGCTATCGCCAAAGACAGTAGGGTGGCTTGCAATGCGGTATTCTGGCAGATATAGTGCTTGGTTGAGCAGGATACCCTGCTGCTTTTCCCACGCAAGCGGGCGCACCGAAACCGCCACAAGGCGTAATGCAGGGGTGGATTTTTCATCATTGGTAAAAAGCGCTGCCTTCACCTGCACGGCTTTGCCGCCGCCCTGCACCCCCACCGTGATGGTTTCGCCATCGGTAAACACACCGTCGCTCTCCTGTGCTTCACTTTTGCCGGGGTAATCAGGCGCCCATTTGCCGAAGCTAAGCCAGCCACTCCACCCACTGCTTGTTAAGACACGCGCCTGCACCTCAATCAGGGTGTTCGCGGGGATATCTGCATTCCAACTGACATTCAGATTGCAAAAAGCAGGCAGTGCAAGCTCTTGACTGGTATAAGCGCCATATTGCATATATCGCCCTGCCACATGCTCAATGACAAGCACACCATTATCCAGTGCCACGTTATCAAGGGCACCCTGTGAAAAGAGTTCTGTTCCTGTCAAAAGAAAGGTTGTTTTTTGCTCCATTTTGATTTCCTCATCCTGCTTTGCCGCAATCCCCACATAGGGGCTTTTTCCATCCATAGTATATCATTTTTATCAAAAAGAAGCAACAAACCCGCCCCCGCTTGCGCACCCACCGTGGCACAACAAAGCATAATTTTTTCACATTTGTATGGTAGAATACAGCGAATTGTGATATCTTATAACAAGATGACTATTTTTGCAGCATCACCAAGCACAAATACACTGTATTTTCCTGCATTTCATAAAAAGTTTACAGGATAAACATTATCTAGTATTAAAGCGTTGATATGCTATACAACAAGGAGGCTTTCGTGAAGATTTTCGCGAGTTTTTTTCGCACTATCATTTGGTTTTTTTATTTCTTTGGGTACTTAATTGTTCATTATGGCGCATTGAAAAAAGGCAAGCAAGCCATGGCCGCAGGCGACCGCGCCACCGCGGATGCCCTTGCTGCGCAGCGGGTGCCTGTTTGGTGCAACACCCTACTTAAAATGGCAGGTGTCACCGTTACGGTGCAGGGCAAGGAAAACATCCCCACTGACCGCCCTTGCGTCTTTGTGGCAAACCACCGCAGCTATTATGACATCCCCATTATGCTGACCCAATTAGACCAGGTGCATGGTATGCTTGCGAAAGCCGAGACCGATAAAATTCCCCTTGTGCGCGGTTGGATGCGGCTGCTTGGTTGCGTATTTGTTGACCGCAAAGACGTGCGCGCAAGCATGAACGCCCTGAATGCCGGCATTGCCGAGGTGAAAAGCGGGCACAGCTTTACCATCTTCCCTGAAGGCACCCGCTATAAAGGGGCAGAAGGCGGTGTTGGTGAATTCAAAGGCGGTGCATTCCGCATTGCGCTCAAGACAGGGGCGCCCATCATCCCCGTTGCGCTGAGCAACACCCGCGACATCATGGAAAACAACCACCATCTCATGTGCCCTGCCCATGTTACGGTGCGCATTTTACCGCCCATTGAAACAAAGGACCTTACCCGCGCTGCACAAAAAGACCTGCCTTTGATGACCCAACAACGCATCGAAGCAGCCCTAAAGCGTAGCAACTAACAAAAGGCAACCTCTAAAAACACGCGCCTTGTGGCTTAACCTGTTATGGTTATTAGAGATTGTCGAAAAGCAGGACGAATAAAGGAGAACCCTCATGGCAAGTTATAGCTATATCCGCGATTTAAAGGACGAAGACCTTGCGCCACCTGACGTGCATGTATACACCAAAAAGGAACTGTGGGAAAACTGGTGGGATTATAACCTGAAATGGGTGCTGCTTGGCATTGGTGCCTTTGCGTTGCTTGTCTATTTTATCTGCGATGCCTATGTGTTTAACACCGCGGTGGATTATCAGCTTGTCATTGTTTCACCTGATAGCATCTATGATACCACTCTGGATGAAATTTCAGAAACCTTGACCCCCTATCTAGACGATGTGACAGGGGATGGTGTAGTAAACCTAGAGGTATATTCCTATCAAGTGGATTTGAGCACCTATGATATCGTCACCGAGGTAACGGGCGACGCAGAAGAAATCGTAGAAGAAGTGGTAGAAGAAACCGAAGAAACAGCAGAAGAAACCGAAACCACCACCTATGATTATTTTAGCGACACTAGCACCTATGAATATTACATGGAAATGGCAGGACAGGTGCAGCTATCCGCTGATTTAGAGCTTGCCGAAAGCGTTATCTTTATTTTGTATGACCCCGAAAGTTTCCAGATTGCCTCTAGCATGCTATGCTATCCAGACGGCACCTCGCCCGATGACCCAGAAAACGTAGCATGGGAAGAGCTTGTTTATCAAATTTCAGACTGCACCATTTTTAGTGACACCATACAATTCGCCCTAGGCGACTATTATATCGCCCGCCGCGGCTATGAAAACGAAGATGATGACTATGTCGCAAACTTTGAAAAATATCAAGGTTTGTGGGAGCTAATCATCGGCGATGCCCAGCCTTATAACGAAGTGCTCGCCAATGCGGTTTCGTAACAAGCAAGGTGGCAACACCGCTGCAGCCTCTGGCTATGATGCGAATTACCCCCTACCCCAAACAGACACACCCGCCAAGCGCAAGCCGTGTGTAAGCCCACAGCCTGACCCGCGCGCGCTGCATAACCCTTATGGCAGACTGTTCACCAAAGACCGCAGCTTTGCCGAGTTGCTGCCAGACAAAGGCGACAATCCCCACAAATAACCGCGCCGACAACCGCGCAAATTGCGCGCGCCTTGTGAAAGCAGAAACAAAACTGACCGCCCCACAAAGGCACTTTTGTAAAACCACCAAAACCCCCACCTAAACCGCGAAAAACGGCGCAAAAAAGCCGCTGATTTCGTTGTTTGGATGGGGGTTTTGTGCTATAATACTAATAATCGTACCATAGTAGCGGCAAGAAAGGAAATTGCGGATGGATTTACTGACCGAGGCACGCTGCCAGATTGATGAAATTGACGCACAGATGGCTGCCCTGTTTGAAGCACGGATGCAGGCAGTACAGAAGGTGAGCGCATATAAAAAAGCCAATCGCCTTGCCATTTATGACAAAGCGCGGGAAACCGCAGTGATTGCGAAAAACACAGCCCGCCTACAAGACGCTACCCTGCGCCCCTATTATGCTGACTTATTACAATATCAGATGGATTTGGCAAAGCAATACGAAGCGGCGATGATGGGGCAAAACCGCGTGGCATACCAAGGGGTAGAAGGCGCGTTTGCTCACATTGCATTGCAAGCACTGTTCCCCCATGCCGAGGCAGCCAATTACCCGACTTGGGATGCGGTATTCCTGGCCGTAGAGGCGGGCGATGCCGCCTATGGTGTGCTCCCCTTTGAAAACAGCAACGCAGGCGACGTGGGCGCAGTGCTTGACCTTTGCTTTAAGCACAACCTTTCGGTGGTCAAACAATATGATTTATCCGTCAACCAAAATCTGCTTGCGCTGCCCGAAAGCAGCATCGGGCAGATTACCGATGTATACAGCCACCCACAGGCGATTGCCCAGAGCGAAAAATTCTTAAAAACGCTTGGGCTAACCGCCCACCCGATGGAAAACACTGCCATGGCGGCAAAGTTTGTGGCGGAAAGCGGCGATGTGAGCAAAGCAGCGATTGCAAGCGTGGAAACCGCCGCGCTTTATCATTTGCAGCTGCTTGCCCCTGCCATTAATACGGATGGCGATAACACCACCCGTTTTATTGTGGTGAGCAAAGAAGCGCCCACCACTGGCAGCCGCTTTAGCTTGCTGTTTACGGTGGATAATAAACCCGGCAAACTAGCGGAGGTCATCCAGGGGGTTGCGGCTTCTGGGCTAAACATGGAGAGCATCAAGAGCCGCCCCATGCCGCATGTGCCCTTTGAATATTATTTTTACACCGAGCTTGTGGGCACCCCTGACCAAGCACAGACACTGTTACAGGCACTTTCTAAGATTTGCCGCACCGCCCGCCTTTTGGGGATGACGGACGCGCTATAAAAGATAGAGCACCTGCAACACAGGCCACGCAACACCGTTATCGATAAAGCACGCGGCACAGCCCCTGCCTTATTTTAGATGATATACTGACCACCAAAAACCGAACACCTGCAAGGCATCTTCTTCTGGCAAAGTTAAGATGGTTTACGGCAACCATTTGAGAAAATTGAGTTTTAAATAGAGAGGGATTTTGTGATGAAATTAAACATTAATCTTGGCAAACGCAGCTATGACATTATTTTGAAATGCGGCGCACTCGAAAACATTTATCAATTTGCAAATTTAGACCGCAAGGTTTGCGTGCTGACCGACACTGGTGTGCCCGCCGTTTACGCGCAGAAAGTCGCTGACCAATGCGCACTGGCAAAAATCATCACCGTGCCACAGGGCGAAGCGAGCAAGAGCCTGAAAACCCTAGAGGTAGTACTGCGCGGGATGATGGAATTTGAAATGGGACGCGGCGATTTGCTGATTGCGGTCGGCGGCGGTGTCATGGGTGACATGGGCGGGCTTGCAGCCTCCTTATACATGCGCGGAATTGATTTTATCAACTGCCCCACCACCACCCTTTCGATGATTGATTCCTCCATCGGTGGCAAGACCGCAGTGGATTTGGGCAGCACCAAAAATATCATTGGCGCATTTTGGCAGCCAAAACTGGTGGTTGCCGACCTTAACACCCTCGATACCCTGCCCCGTCGCCATCTGGTGAATGGGCTTGCAGAAGCGGTAAAGGCAGGCTTACTCTGTGACCCTGTTTTGTTTGAACTATTTGAAACAGGCGACATTGACGCAGAGCTTGAAACGATCATCTATCGCAGCTTACTTGTGAAAAAGAAAATCGTCGAAGAGGACGAAACCGAGCAAGGCGCGCGCAAATGCCTGAACTTTGGGCATACCATTGGACACGGTATTGAAGCGGTAAAGGGTGTAAAAGGGCGCCGCAAAACTGGTTTTTACCATGGCGAATGTGTGGCGCTTGGCATGCTACCCATGATTGAATCGAAGCTGCTGCAAAAACGCACCCGCGTGGTGCTGCGCAAGCTAGGGCTGCCCGTGCGCTGCAATTATAACAAAGAAAAAGTGCTTGCCGAGATGGCGCACGATAAAAAGGCACAGGGCGGCAACATCACCATCATCAAGGTGCCGGGCATTGGCTGTTGGCGCGCCGATAAAATCCCCTTTGAAACCCTTGCAAACTTGGTGAACAATCAAAAATAACGCCGCGCTTTTTGTTACTTTTTAGCGCCAAAAAGCAGCTCAATCGTATTTATTAAAGCCAGCCAAAATAATACAAGGAGTATTTTACCATTGAAAAATACATTTGGTAACCAAATACACCTCACCATCTTTGGTGAGAGCCACGGTGCAGCCGTGGGCGCAGTGCTAGACGGCATTCCCGCAGGGTGTGATATCCCCGCAGACTTCCTAGCGCTCTGCATGGATAAGCGCCGCGCGCGTGGGGATGGCATTTCCACCGCCCGCACCGAGGCAGATGACATTCATTTCCTTTCGGGCGCGGTGGATGGCAAAAGCACTGGCACCGCCATCACCTTTGTGGTAGAAAACAACAACACCCGCAGTAAGGATTATACCAAGACCGCTGATTTGCTGCGCCCAGGGCATGCTGATTACACCGCCTATGCCAAATACTTTGGCGCACAGGACGCGCGCGGCGGCGGGCATTTTTCGGGGCGAGTAACCGCTGCTTTTGTGGCAGCAGGAGGGCTTTGTCTTGCGCTGCTTGCCCGCAAAGGCATTCAGATAGAAACCCACATCGCCCGCTGCGCCGGGATTGCAGACATCCCCTTTGCGGCGGATGACCCCGCCACCCTCACCGCGCAAGTGGCAGCACTTGCCGCCCGCAAGGCAGAGAATTTTGCCTTAAATGACCCCACCCTGACCGAGGCAATGAAAGCGACCATCCGCGCCAAAGGCAGTGAGGGCGACAGCGTGGGCGGTATCTTAGAAACTGCGATTTTGGGTTTGCCCGCCGGGGTGGGCGAACCCTTCTTTGACAGCGTTGAGAGCGAACTGGCACACCTTGCCTTCTCCATCCCTGCGGTAAAGGGGATTGAATTTGGGCTTGGCTTTGACTTTGCCGATTTGACTGGCAGCCAAGCCAACGACCCCTTTGCCATGCAAGGGGATGCGATTATCACCACCACCAACCATAACGCGGGGATAAACGGCGGCATTTCCAACGGCATGCCCATTGTGTTCCGCACGGCGGTTAAGGCGACCCCTAGCATTTACAAAACGCAGCAGACGGTGGATTATCTATCAAAGCAAGACGCAAGCCTTGCCCTTGTTGGGCGGCATGACCCTTGCATTGTCCCACGTGCTGCCATTGTGCAAAGCTGCGCGGCAGCCCTTGCGATGGCTGACCTATTGACCGTTCGCTTTGGGCAAGGGTGGATGCGCCCCCACCCCAGTGATGATACCGAGGAGGCATACCCATGGATTATGGTTTAATTGGCGCACGGCTTGGATATTCTTATTCTAAAATTATCCATGAGCAGGTCTGCGATTATACTTATGATTTGCATCCGTTGCCCACCGAGGAAGAGGCACGCGCCTTTTTTGCGGCAAAGGAATACCGCGCCATCAACGTGACCATCCCCTATAAAAAGGTTGTGATGGAATACTGCGATGAGATTGCCCCCGCTGCCCTTGCCATTGGTGCGGTGAATACGGTGGTCAACAAAAACGGCAAGCTGTACGGCTATAACACCGATTACGCAGGGTTTTCTTATCTGTGCGAGGCGCATGGCATTGCCTTTGCGGGCAAAACGGTGCTGATTTTGGGCACAGGTGGCACCCGCAACACCACCTACGCAGTGGCGCGGGATGGCGGCGCGGCAAACATTTTCGTGGCAAGCCGCACGCCAAAACCAGAGCAGGGCGAGATTGACTACCAAGCAGCACTAACTTGCGGCGCGCAGATTATCATCAACACCACCCCTGCGGGCACCTATCCCAATACAGACACCTGCGCCATTGACATCAAGGCAATGCAAGGGGTGGAGGCAGTGGTAGACGCGGTGTATAATCCCTTCCAGACAGAGCTTGTGCTGCGCGCCACCGAGATGGGCATTCCCAAGGAAAAAGCAGTCACAGGGCTTGAAATGCTAGTGGCACAGGCGGTATATGCGGCAGAGCATTTTTTGAGCAAGCCTTTCCCCAATGCCGAAGCTGAAATTGCAAAAACCACCGCACAGCTCAAGGCGAAGTTATCTAACATTGCGCTGATTGGGATGCCAAGCTGCGGCAAAAGCAGCTTGGGCAAGGCGCTTGCCACCGACCTTGGCAAAACCTTTGTCGATTTAGATGAAGAAATTGAAAAGGCAGCGGGCAAGCCCATCCCTCAAATTTTTGCAGAGGATGGCGAAGCGGCATTCCGCGCCATAGAACATGAACAAATCGCCCGCTTTGCCAAGGAGAACCGCCAAATTCTTTCTTGCGGCGGCGGCGCAGTGCTCGATGACAGCAACATGCGCGCACTGCGGCAAAATGGTATGATCGTGTATATTGACCGCCCACTGGAGCAGCTTGCCACGGGGGGATATCGCCCACTGTCCACTAGCGCAGAAGCATTGCAAAAGATGTACGCAATCCGCGCGCCACTGTATACCGCGGCGGCAGATATGGTATTCCACAACAGCGGGCTGCACTTTGCCGTATCACGCAACAAATTATTGTGCGAGGTAAAGCTGCATCTGCAACAAGGATGCCCCGCGACCGCGCCGTAATGCTTACGCAACCATCACCAACTGGTACTGGCACTGGCAATCATCATTCCCGCTAAAACAGGCAGTCGGCCTGTTCTGATAGAAAGCAAGCTCGCGTGGGTTTGTTTGCACCATAGAGGATAGAGAAAGTAGTAAATTATGATTATTTCAACCAAAAAAGGCACACCCCAAGTAGAGATTGACAAGATTATTGCTGGCTTTGAGGCAAAAGGGCTTGCCGTCACCCTGATTAAGGGCGCAGATTACAACGTGTTCGGTCTGGTAGGCGACACCACCCAGATTAGCGAAAGCGATGTGCGCGCCAACCGTTGGATTGATAACGTGACCCGCGTATCTGCCCCTTACAAACGCGCGAACCGCCTGTTCCACCCTGAGGACAGCGTGATTGATTGCGGCGGCATCAAAATTGGCGGTAAGGAGAAAATCGTCATCATGGGCGGACCTTGCAGCATTGAAGGGCTAGACCACACCATGATGATGGCAAATTACGTGAAAGAATGCGGTGCGGATATGTTCCGTGGCGGCGCATACAAGCCCCGCACCTCGCCCTACGCATTCCAAGGGCTAGAAACCGAAGGGATAAAGGCCATGGTAGAAGCCCGCAAGGCAACTGGCATGCCCATCGTATCTGAGCTAATGAGCGAGGCACAGATTGACGAATTTGAAGAATATGTAGACGTGGTGCAGATTGGCACCCGCAACATGCAGAACTTTGCGTTGCTAAAAGCAATCGGCAAGATGAGCAAACCCGTGCTGCTCAAACGTGGCTTCTCGAACACCATTGATGAATGGATTATGAGCGCGGAATATATCATGGCAGGCGGCAACGAAAATGTTATTTTCTGCGAGCGCGGCATCCGCACCTTTGAAACCGCCACCCGCAACACCCTTGACCTTTCGGCGGTGGCAGTGTTACACGAAAAAACCCATCTACCTGTTGTGGTAGACCCAAGCCATGCAACTGGCAAATATAAGCTCGTAGAGCCCATGATGCTTGCTGCGGTGGCAGCAGGTGCCGATGGCATTCAAATCGAAGTGCATAACGAGCCCGCTTGCGCATGGAGTGACGGCGCACAGTGCCTGACCCCCAAAGCATTTGCACAGGCAATTGAAAAAGCAAAACTGATTGCAAAAGCAATCGGTCGCGATATGTAAGCCTTGCTGTAACATCAGCACCCCGCCCGCCCACACACGTTAAAAAATACAGGAAGGACAACCAATGCCATGCTTGTTCATCTAACACCCGCACCCCTACGCGGCAGCATTGCCGCACCACCCAGTAAAAGCATGAGCCACCGCGCTGTATTGTGCGCTGCACTGTGCCGTGGCAACTCGATGATTTCTGGGCTTGGGAAAAGCCGCGACATTGAGGCAACCCTTGATGCCATCAAACAGCTTTGTGGCACCGTGAGCGAAACCAAGGACGGCATCAATATCTTTGGGCGGGGCGGCTTTTGCACCATCACCCGCCCTGTTGATTGCGGCGAAAGCGGCAGCACCCTGCGCTTTTTAATCCCACTGTTTAGCCTAACACAGCAAAAAATCCAATTCGTAGGCGGCGGGCGGCTCTTTGCGCGCCCACAGACCATCTATGAAAAACTGTTCCACGCACAGGGGCTGTTGTTTGAGCAGGACGAAAGCGGCATTACCATTTCTGGTGCATTGCAGGCGGGGGAATATTCCGTGCCCGGCAATGTTTCTAGCCAGTTTATCAGCGGGCTGCTATTTATGATGCCCTTGCTTGACCACGAAAGCAGTCTGACCATCACGGGAAATTTTGAAAGCGCAAGCTATGTAGAACTGACCCTTGCCACCCTGCGCGATTTCGGCATTACCATCAAGCGACCACGCTATAACCAATTTATCATTCCAGGCAAGCAGAACTACATTCCCTGCCCCTATACCGTAGAGGGCGATTACAGCCAAGCAGCGTTCCTTGCGGTGCTTGGTGCGCTTGTGGGCGATATCACCGTTACCAATCTGCGCCCCGATACAAAGCAGGGCGACGCAGCAATTTTAGACATTTTAGCACGCTGCGGGGCACAGTTTACCCGCAATGGCAATGACGTGACCTTTGCAAAAAGTGCGCTGACCGCCACCGAGATTGACCTTGCAGATTGCCCCGACCTTGGCCCCGTACTGACAGTGCTTGGCGCCTGCTGTGAGGGGGTAACCACCATCAAAAATGCAGGGCGGCTGCGCATCAAAGAGAGTGACCGCATTTTTGCCATGGAGAGTGAACTGCGCAAATTTGGGGTGGATATCACGAGCACAGAGGATACCATCACCATCACGGGGGGCGCACTGCAAACCCCAACCGAGCCTCTTGCCGCGCACAATGACCACCGTGTGGTGATGAGCCTTGCGGTGCTTGCCCTTGGCAAAGGGATTGCGGTGGATTTAACAGACGCACAGGCAGTTGCCAAGAGTTGGCCGACCTTCTTTATTGACCTTGCCACCCTTGGCGCAGACGTAAGCGCAAACGCGTAAGCATTGCCGATAAGGAGGGCAAAGATATGCCACGAAAAGAAGGGCAAAAAGCCAAAATCCTGGTGCTACTAGAGCTTTTTCAGCAATATTCAGACGAAACCCATCTATTAACGGTGCCTATGTTGGAAGAGCTGCTTGCCGCGCGGGACATCCCTTGCGAACGCAAGAGCATTTACACCGACATTACCGCACTAGGGCAAGCGGGGTATGACATCCACCTACGGCGCGGGCCTGGGGGCGGCTATTTCCTAGAAACCCGCACCTTTGAACTGCCAGAGCTTGAAATTTTGGTGGATGCGGTGCAAAACAGTCGCTTTATCACACAGCGCAAGAGTGCCGCCTTAATCAAAAAACTGTCGAGCTTTGCCAGTAAATACGAGGCAAGTGCCCTATCGCGCCAAGTATTTATCTCAGGGCGGGTCAAGAGCATGAACGAAAGCGTTTTTTATAACGTGGACGCATTGCACCGCGCCATTGCGGATAACCAGATGGTACAGTTTACCTATTGGACGCATAACCTTGCGGGGCGCAAAGTACCACGCACCCCCAAAACCACCTATGAAATCAGCCCTTGGGCACTGGCTTATGAAAACAGCAATTATTATTTGATTGCCTACCAAACCTACGCACAGCCACACGGCATTCGCCACTATCGGGTGGATAAGATGACCACCGTAACCGCCCTAGATACCCCGCGCCTTGGGCAAGAAACCTATCGCGATTTTGACCTTGCCGCCTACACCAAAAAAATGTTTGGAATGTACCACGGCACTGACACCAAGGTAACCTTGCGGTGCGAGGCATTTTATATGGATGCCATGATTGACCGCTTTGGTGATACCTTTATGCCGATTATTGAAACTGGGGGCACGCACTTTCATTTTGATGTGCCCATCTCGGTCAGCCCGCAATTTTTCGGGTGGGTCTGCGGATTTGCAGGCGGCATTGAGATTGCCGCACCCGCCACGGTGCAGCAAGAAATGAAGGCATTTTTACAGCAGCTTGCTGCTGGCTATGATGGTGTGTAAGCAAACCACAACACACGCAAGCACAAAAAGCCATTCAAAAATAGCCCCCCACGAAAGCAACCGTCCAAAGCAACAATAAGCCCCCGCCGATTACGCAGCAGCGCAATTGGCGGGGGCTTTTCGGGGTCAATTTTTAAAATAAGAGCGGTGCGTTGCCGCATTTTACAGCATCCTTGCATTGCAAGGGCGCACGCGCAAGACTTCACTTGCACCGCAAAGATAGGGCTATTATCCGCACGCATTAGCCGAAGGGGAACGCACTAGAGCCATTAGAACCGCTTGTGCCACTATCGGGGACGGTGGTGCCTGCATCCGGTGTGGTGCTGCGCTCTGACATGCCGCCTTCGGTACTGCCCTCTGGCACGGTTCCTTCGGTTTCAGGCTGCACTGTTTCGGTTTCAGGCTGCACTGTTTCTGTTGCGCTCGTGCTTGTGGTGGTTGGCGCGCCTTCTTCGCCAAGGGTGACGTTAACCGTCATCATCTGCCCACTGCGCGCGATGAGTATGGTTACTTGGTCGCCGACCTGCATACTATCAATCACATCCGTTAAATCCGTCAAGGTGCTGATTTCAACATCTTGAATGCTGATTAAGCGGTCGCCGACCTGCAAGCCGGCTGCCTGGGCGGCAGAGCCTTCGTTAATGCTATACACATAAATGCCAAGCGCGTTTACACCATAAGCGGCGGCGGTTTCTGCATCACTGATGCTAAGGGCAACAACGCCAAGCTCAGGGCGACCCGTGATATAACCGTTTTCAATTAGGCTAGTGGCAAGGGCAAAGGCGGTATTGATGGGGATAGCAAAGCCAATCCCTTCTGAGTCGCTATCGCTTGATTTTGCATTGACGATACCCACAAGCTCGCCTGCCATATTAAACAAGCCACCGCCAGAGTTGCCAGGCGAAACGCTAGCATCCATCTGGACGAGGGTCATTTCATAATCTTCTACTACAATCACACGGTTGAGCGCACTGACAATGCCTTCGGTGACTGAGCCACCAAGCACACCCAGTGGGTTGCCGACCGCTAGGATTTTTTCGCCCACGGCTAATGCATCACTATCGCCAAGCACCGCAGCACTTAGCCCGGTTTCTTCGATTTTAATCACGGCAATGTCTGTTTCATCGTCACTGCCAATGACACTTGCGACATAATCCACTTCGCCAACCGTCACAATAATATTGGTTGCGCCGCTAACCACATGCGCACAGGTGAGAATATAGCCATCTTCACTGATAATCACACCACTGCCGGCGCCGCTTTCGACCGACTGGGTACCGTACCAACCACTGGTGGCAACCATCTGTTCCGTGGTGATAACCACCACGCTTTCGCTCGCAAGGGCAGCCGCGCTGACAAGGGTAAGGTCATCGCCATCGGTCGAGGTGCTGATGGCAGTGGCATCACTGGTATCGCGGGTGACCTGCTGCACAATCACAGTGGTGTCGCCATTGAGCGTACCATACAGACTGCCATAATAGCCACCTACAAAGCCAACCACACTGGCAAGGGCAAGCATTGCAACCGCGCCAAGGAACCTGCACGCTTTAGACGGTTTTTTGCGCTTTGCGTGGGCGGTACGCTTAGGTGCAGCAGCACTCGCCGCATAGCTTGGGGGTGGGGGTGGCATGCCATTGACAGCACCTGTGGGCACACCCGGCTGTACGGGCGCATAAGCCGCTGTGCTCGGCCGTGCTGACGCATAGGCATCCGCTGTTGGTTGCGCTGGCACATAGGCATCCGCCATCGGTTGCACTGGCACATAAGCCTGTTCTGTGGGCTGCACGGGGGTGGGCTGTGCTTGCACGGGGGGCACTGTGGTACTCTGGGTAAAATACCCCGCCTCGCCCTGCTCGTTTGCCGCGTTGGTGCCACTAGAGCCTACATTTGTATAGCTGCTTGGCGCGGCAGGTTTATGATAAATATTCGAGTAATCGTATTCCCATTTATTTTCATTTGCCATAATTTTCTCTCCTTCACATAAGGTCTTGCTGAGATATCTGTTAGGATATACCCCTAGTCTACGCTAAAATTATGAAAATGTATTACGCACTACATGAAAAAATTATGAAATCCTGTCGCATTCTCACTTTTTCTTTGAAATTGCACCTTTGTGCGTGGCATTTTCATCGCGTCCACCACAAATTCCACTGACATTTTTCCTGCCCTTTGCCCCGCCATTTTCACAGAGAAACTTTTCTATTTTATAGTATACACGAAAACCGCAAAAAATAGAGAATTTTTTTCAAAATTACCTCGAAACCCGTTAAAAAAGAGTGTGTACACTTGCGGTTTTGGGCAAAATAGCGTAAAATAATAATGTATGTATTTTTATTGGTTTCATCGCAGAGGATATGCCCATGTAACAATGCCATTCCCCCTGCCCTGGCAGGAACCGATATGACACAAACCCATTTTACTTTGGCGCATGCCTTGCAAACAGACTGGAGAATTTTCATTTTATGACAAACCGTGAAGAAATAGAACGTCGCCGCACGTTCGCCATCATCAGTCACCCTGATGCTGGTAAAACAACCCTGACCGAAAAATTGCTTTTATACGGGGGAGCCATCAACCAAGCTGGCTCGGTTAAGGGCAAGCAGAGCGCCCGCCATGCCGTATCGGACTGGATGGAAATCGAAAAACAGCGTGGTATTTCGGTGACTAGCTCGGTGCTGCAATTTAATTATAACGATCGCTGCATTAACATCCTTGATACTCCTGGGCATCAAGATTTCTCGGAAGATACCTACCGCACCCTTATGGCAGCAGACTCTGCGGTCATGGTGCTTGACGCGGCAAAAGGCATCGAAGCACAGACCGTTAAGCTATTCAAAGTATGCAAACTGCGCCATATCCCCATTTTTACCTTTGTAAACAAGATGGACCGTGACGCACAAGACCCCTTTGAGCTGATGGAAAGCATTGAAGAAGTGCTTGGCATCAAGACCTATCCCATGAACTGGCCCATCGGCAGCGGCAAGGAATTCAAAGGTGTATTTGATCGTAACAGCCAGAAGATTTTGGCATTCCAGAGTGATGGACGCGCAAACGGTGTGAAAATGGTAGAGGAAATCACCGCTGAACTTGGTGATGCGAGCTTGGATGACCTCATCACACCTACCTTGCACAGCCAGCTTGCGGATGATGTAGAGCTGCTTGACGGCGCGGCAGAGGATTTTGACCTTGACCGTGTGCTGAGCGGTGAGCTAAGCCCTGTGTTCTTCGGTTCAGCGCTGACAAACTTTGGTGTTGAGCCATTCCTCGCTGAATTCTTGCGCTTAACCCCGCCACCCCTTGCCCGCAAGGATAGCCTAACGGATGAAATTGTAGACCCCATGCAAGAGGAATTTTCTGCCTTTATCTTTAAAATCCAAGCCAACATGAACAAAGCCCACCGCGACCGCATTGCCTTTATGCGCATTTGCAGTGGCAAGTTCAGCCGTGGCATGGAGGTATATCACGCACAGGCAGGCAAAAAAATCAAACTTGCCACTGGCACACAGCTGATGGCAGAGGACAGAGCGATTGTAGATGAAGCGTATGCGGGGGATATCATCGGACTGTTTGACCCAGGTGTGTTCTCCATTGGCGATACCCTGAGCACTGGCAAACAGAAAATTCAGTTTGCGGGCATTCCCACCTTCTCGCCTGAACATTTTGCCCGCATTGAGCAAAAGGACACCATGAAACGCAAGCAGTTCGTCAAAGGGATGGAACAGATTGCGCAGGAAGGTGCCATTCAGATTTTCCGCGAGATTGGCGGCGGCATGGAAGAAGTATATGTCGGCGTGGTTGGTGTACTACAACTTGAAGTGCTAGAATACCGCCTAAACACTGAATATAACGTTGAAATTCGGATGCAGCAGCTGCCTTATGAGCATTTGCGTTGGGTAGAGAACGACCCCGAAACCCTCAACCTGAAAATGCTAAATCTAACCAGCGATACAAAGCCAGTAGAGGACATGAAGGGCAACCGCCTGTTCCTCTTTACAAATCCATGGAGCATTGACTGGGCAACCCGCAACAACCCAGAATTACACCTGAGTGAATTTGGCAATCTATAACAAGAAAGAAGGCAAGCATGGCGAAATTAGACGATTGGGACTCCCTGATGAACGGTGCCTTTGGGCGCAAAGGCGCAAAACCTGCCCCTAGCACCTCCGTGACCCTTGAAATTGACGGTACCCGTATGGAAGTGCCTGCGCGCACAGCAGCATCTAGCGCAGCAACACCCACTACGGCAAGCACCGCCGCAGTAGAGGATCCATTTTCTGCCCTGACTGCCGCACTGGCAGCGCAGCAAGAAAGCCTAAATGCACAGCTAAAAGCACAGCAGGAGATGATCAACAGTCGCTCTGCCCTGCCTGACCTTGCCAATGCCGCAACCCAAGCCGTAGACAGCACTGCGGGCGATACCCACGCGCAAACCGCCGCTATGCTTGCCGCACTCGAAGAAGATGGACTACTTGCCACTGGCACCAGTGCAGTACCCGCCGCCCACCAAGGCAGCTTTGAGGGCTTGAGCGAAGAATTAAAAGAAATCGTATTGGGACAAGATGCCTTTGTGGATAGTCTTGTCCGCGCCATGCGCCGTCCCTTTGTGCTAGGCACCGAGCCACCAAATGCCCGCAATGTGGTGCTGATAAGCGGCGGCGAGGGCACTGGGCGCCATTTCGCACTGCCCCCTCTTATCGAAAAAATGGCAGCGCGTGGGCTGCTGAAAAATGCGACTATCTTTACCCTTGATTTGAGCCTATATGCGGACAGTGGCAGCGAGAAAATCTTTTTACAGGATTTATATGCCGCCCTGCATGCCAATGGCGAGATTGTGGTGTTTGAAGGGTACGAGCAATGCCATCCTAGCTTCTTAAAAACGCTTGCCGCCCTTGCCACCACGGGCAGTGCCCCCTTGAGCAATCGATATATCCTAAACAAAGAAGGCATTCTGATTGACGCAGGCAGTGCCCTTGCGCCGGGTGCCATCCGCGCACTTAACCCCGATGGCAACTACTTATTCTTCTATTCCAAAAAAGGCAAGGCAAGTATCGCTGACCATTTCGGCGCGGGGATGCTCAGTGCCGTGGGTGATTTTTGCACCACAGCCCCCTTTGCCAAAGAGCCCCTTGCCCAAATTGCGGAAACGCACCTTGCAAAATTAACCGAAAAAGCCGCCAAAAACCTAGGCTTTACCCTTGCGCATGATGAGAGCGTGCGGGATTATATTGCCGCACAGGCACACGAGGCAAGCGGGGCAAATGGCATTCTTGCGGCATGCGATAAAATCTATCGCGCACTGAGTGAGTACTGCCTTGCACAGGACGCATTGCCCGAGGGCACCCTCACGCTTAGCGTGACGGAAAACACCCTGCAATTCGCCCTGAATGACGCAGCCCCTGCGCCGCTGCTTGATTTGCTGCCCGGCGAATACACGGGAAGCCGCGCCACCACTGAGGCTGCTCTCGATGCCCTAGTAGGGCTAGACAGCGTGAAAGATTATGTACGCGCCCTTGCGGATAATTTGGAAGTGCAAAAGCGCCGCAGTGCCGCCGGGATGAAGAACGCAAGCCTTTCAATGCACATGATTTTCAGCGGCAACCCCGGCACGGGCAAAACCACCATCGCGCGGTTGATTGCCCAATACCTAAAAGCCATCGGCGCATTGCGCGGCGGGCAACTAATTGAAGTAAGCCGCGGAGATTTGGTCGGGCGATATTCGGGACACACCGCCCCGCTGACCAGTAACGTCATCGAAAGCGCACTCGGCGGGGTGCTATTCATTGACGAAGCATATAGCCTGTACCGTGGTGAGCAAGATAGCTTTGGTCTAGAAGCCATCGACACCCTTGTGAAAGGGATGGAGGATCACCGCGATGATTTGGTGGTGGTGCTAGCAGGCTATACCAATGAGATGAACACCTTCCTGACCGCCAACAGCGGACTTGCAAGCCGTTTTTCAAACAACATTGAGTTCCCCGATTATACCGCGCAAGAATTGCTTGCCATCACCAAGCTACAAACAACTGGCAAGGGCTATGCCCTAGACGCAGACTGCGACAGCCCGCTGCTCGCTTATTATGGCGCAGAGCAGGCACTGCACGCGGATACCGCAGGCAACGGTCGCCTTGCCCGCAACACCCTAGAAAAAGCCATTTTGAACCAGAGCAAGCGCTTGATTGCCACCCCAGACGCACCCCTTGATTTATTGCTAGCGGGCGATTTTGAACTGGAGCTGCCCCCCATCCCTGCAACAGAATTTGATGACGCCTTGCGTGCAGATTTTGGCAGTGCACTGGATGAAGTCTTTGGCAGCAGCGCACCATCCGAAGCCATCGTTGAGGGTGAAACAACTGTGCCACACACGCAGGAATAATCCTATATAACAAAACGAAAAAGGCATTCACGAAATCCCTGTATGGGCATTGGTAAACCTTGCCATATATTATCACCACAGATTATATTTTAGGATTATCTCAACAGCGACAATCCACATAACCAAAAGCAGCCACTCCTATCGTGTTTTGAAAAAATCACGTTTGGGAGTGGCTGCTTTTTTATTGTTGTATCTCTTTCTCTTTTACGGCTATGAAAAGCAATCTCTGCCAAAGCACTGCCATAAAACGTGGCGCACACCAAAGCCATTTTACAAAAAGCAATCTGTGCTAGCGTGTTTATGCGAACCTTATTCGCCCCAGAACATGCCCCCCTGCCCGCGGAACAGCGCCCATGGGGAAATGCTCTTATTGCCAATTTTGATATCTAAGGTCAGGCTGCTTGCGGTGGTGCCAAGCGACTGGCCTTGGGTTAAAACATCGCCCTGCGCCACCGTAATCTCCGCAAGCCCATATAGATAGGTGCGCACATCCTGCCCGTGATCAATGACGATGGTGTTGCCCGTTAGACCAAGCTCCCCTGCATAGACCACTGTGCCATCCGCCGGGGCAAAGACGCCATCCCCATCCTGCACTGCGAAAATCACACTGTTGGAATAACCGATAAATGCATCGTTATAATATTTGGCATCGTTATAATCCACCGTAATGTCATAGCCCGAAACAGGGCATATCCACGCGCGCAGCCATGCCTTTGCAGTGACATCGCCATCGTATAACGGCCAGATAACCTCACGATATTCGGTGTTTTCAGCGGTGGTGCCACTGTATTCGGCTTCTTCTAGGATGACTTTATCGTGGTCAACCGCCACCACCGTAATGGTTTGCTCAAACACTTCATCCCCCACCGTGATGGTAACTGCATGCGCGCCGCCACTGGTATTATAAGCAACTGGTATGTAGGCACGGTACCCGCCCTCATAGGCGAGCGCCGTAATATCGCCAAGGTCAGTTTCGATGGTGGGGACATTATCCTCTAAAATCCCGCTAATTTGCACGGCAACTACCTCGCCTACCGATGCGCTATCGCTCGAAAGGGTGACGATGGCAGTGGCGGCAAGGGTAAAGCGGAAATTATAGCTATAATAACCAGTGGATTGTGCCGGGGCTTCTACCCCGCTATTTTTATAAAAACCACCGATGATTTTGCTCTCTTCAAATGCGGTAATCCACCCCTCTGGCGAAGAGGACTGCGGCAGATGCCAAAACTGTGCCGTGAGCTTATAATCGCCGTTGGCGGGGTAAGAAAATGCCTCGTATTCCTCCGCGCTGCCCGCAAAAACGGTTTCGTCAGCAGCATTGGTGACGGTGATATACCCGTAGTTTGCCCAGTCAGGCAGGGTGAATTGCGGCTGCAACACCGTAACATTACCGAGCTTTTGCACGGTTAAATCAGATGGGCTTGTCATCGCTTTGTCTATCGCACCGCCAATCAGCGGGATATGCCACGCATAGCCATTGACATCAAGCGCAATGCCATCAAAGGCAATCTCCTCTGTTTCGGGCAGCGAACCCTCGCCCACCAGAGAAGCGCTCATCCCAATGACCGCACCAAAAAACAGGAGGATGCCAAGGAATAAACTTAGGATAAAGGTGAAAATTACTTTCATATAGGACCTCATAAAAAAAGAGCTACTCCGCCATTCCTTCGGAAAATCAACACGCAACGCTGGGGCGGTTAATTCTACCAAACAGGAAAGCGCAGTAGCCCATTGTGCTAACTCTTAAACTTCTTCTACGGGAGCTTCTTCTTCTGGCTCCGTAGCAGCGAGCTCATCTAGCTCAGCATCGTCAAACTCTTCGGTGAACAAAAGCTGTTCGTAATCTTCAAGCTCTTTTTCGCGACGGTTTAGGTAGATTGCAACCGCTACAAGGGCACCTGCGATAGCAGCAAGCACAGCGATGATGATAACATAAGTAG
Source organism: Faecalibacterium sp. (assembly GCA_044426225.1). Lineage (GTDB taxonomy): Bacteria > Bacillota > Clostridia > Oscillospirales > Ruminococcaceae > Faecalibacterium. The sequence continues at coordinate 69,755 of JAWXUQ010000004.1, forward strand.
ATTTTTTCATAATAGAAACCTCCGTAATTTATAGTATTATTCGATATTGGGTTGGTTTATCTAGGATTGTTTATACTGCTTTTATTATACCGCGTTTTCTTGCAAAAAGCAATCATAATGATAGCATTGCCCGCAATACGGCAATTTACTCAAATTCTAGCATAATTTTTTTATATTTTGCGAAGGCATTGGGCACGGCATATTCCGCTTGCAATGCCGCTGCATCCGCCCAGACATAGCCTTCTGGCAGGGGCAAAGCAGACAACTCAAACCGCCACCCCTGCAAATGCCACTCAATATGGGTGAAGATATGCTTCGCCGCGGGCAAGGCAACTGCCTGCGGCGCATTGCTGAGGGTGTTTTGGGGCAAGGGCGCACCAATTCCCCGCGCGGCAAGGGCGACTTGCAATTCATCCGCACTGGCAAAGAGGGTATCTTCCCAAATAGGAGGCTGCCACAGCCCTGCGAGCAAGCCTGTTTCGGGGCGCTTTTGCAGCAGCCATCCCGCACTGCTATGCACAAGCGCAGCGGTGACAGGGGTGATTTTGCGCGCCTTTTTGGGGGCTTTCCGCGGCAAGGTTTGTGCAGTACCTGCATGATTTGCCGCGCATAGTTCCGCAAGCGGACAAGCATGGCAAAGCGGCGCACCATTCGGCAAACAGACCAGTGCGCCTAGCTCCATCAATGCCTGATTATAAGCGCCGGGCTGCTCTGTGGGCATTTGCGCAAGCACACGGACGGTAAAGGCTTTTTTAACCTTGGGGTCAGTGATAAAGCCGGCATCGTTATACAGCCGCGCAAAGACGCGCAGTACATTGCCATCCACCGCCGGCACTGGCAAGCCAAAACAGATTGACCCAATCGCACCCGCGGTATATTCCCCAATCCCCGCAAGGGCAAGCAGGGCATCGTAATCAGCAGGCAATGCACCGCCGTGCCGCTCACAAATTTGGATTGCCGCCTTTTGTAAATTGCGCACACGGCTGTAATAGCCTAAGCCTTCCCACAATTTATGCAATTGCTCTGGTGGGCAAGCCGCCAAATCCGCAATCGTGGGCAGCGCAGCGAGAAACCGATGGTAATAGGGCAACACCGCCGCCACGCGGGTTTGCTGCAACATGATTTCCGACAGCCAAACATGATAGGGCGCAGGGTCGGTGCGAAAGGGTAATTCACGCTGATGTTTCGCAAACCATGCAAGCAGAGGCGGTGCGATTTTTTTGTTCAAAATAAAATTCTCCGTTTACATAATAGATTGCCCCTGCATAAAACAAGTGGCATAATATAGCAAAAACACCACTTCTACTGCAAGGATTGCAATTTGCACCTTTGTGTTTTTGATGTGTGCAATCACCAGATAAATCGCCGCACAGCCAAAGACATAGCGGCTGCCACTAATCAGCCAGTTTGAGAGATAGCTTGCCCCGATATATGCCCCGCCATACAATAGCCACGGGATTGGCACCTGCGCGAGCACGCCATATAAGAGCACTGCCATCGCCACAAAATACAGCACCATTTGCGGAAAATAGATATACGGCGCTAGCCCAGGGTAGCCCATGGCCATCCCCCATTGCTGCGCAAGGTTGTTGCCAATCCAATCCGCTTGCTGATACCATGGTTCAATGCTTTGGTAATATAAAAAGGTAAGGGGATCCCCACAATAGCACCAGTTCAGCCCTAGATAGATAAGATACCCCAACGGGACGAGCGCAAGGGGCAGGGCTTTGCGCCATTCTTTCAGCGCTTGTTTGACACGGTATTCCTGCAAAAAGGCAT
>JAWXUQ010000038.1:0-21356 GCA_044426225.1 Faecalibacterium sp.
TGCATGCCGATGGGATTGCGAATGCTTTCTAGATAAGCCTCCACTAATTTTCTTCGGGGATATGATCAGGGTCAGGCACGGTGACACCAGGGATAAAGCTATCGGTGTTATCGGGCAGGTTAGCAGACATGGTGCCTGCGCCATATTCAAATTCAAATTGTTTCATATTAGTTCTCCTTCATTCAGCTGTGCGCACAGTGCGGGCGACCACAAGTCGCCCCTACGGCTATCCATTAGATTTAAGAAAATATAGGTACGCAAGCGGCAAAAAACATTGCCCCTCTTCGTCGCGCTTGAAAGACCCCCACGGGGCAAGCCCTCGACTATATTATTTGCCAAGATACAGGCGAATAATTTCGAGATACTCTTCTGGATAGAAGCCGATTTCCCCTGCAAAGCGGGTGAGGGCGATTAAGCCGCCATCAATCTCTTCAATCGAAGCGAGCATTTCAGCATTATCAGTCTTTAAGCCGCCGCCATAGACAACATCCATGCCACCGGTCTGCTCTTTGACGAATTTTGCGATTTTGGTGATGTAAGGTTTATCCGCCGGGGTTTTACCAGGCCCGATAGACCAGATTGGCTCATACGCGATGGTGACTTTCGAGGTATCTACCCCCTCTAGCCCAACGGAAAGCTGACCGCCAAGCACTTCTTGCCAAGCGTCAAGCTCTTCGCTCTTTTCGCCAATGCAATAAGCAACACTTAACCCACGTGCAAGGGCGCATTTGATTTCTGCATTGAGCAAACGGTTGACCGCTGCCATGGCAGCCCCACCGGTGATGCCTGCCTCAGCCAGCACACCCATTTTATCGTTGCGCTCTTCGCAATGTCCAATCAGCACACTCTCGCAGCCCATTGCCGAAACAGCAGAAGCAGGGCGGTTGGTGGTGAATGCGCCAAAGTTACCGCCCACTGCGGTATCCATGCGGTAGACGCTCTGGGTGCCGATTTTGAGGGCAGACTCCGCTTTTTTTGCACTGACTGCCGAGAGCACGTGTGCTTCTGGCAGGTACATGGCAAATTCCACCTCAGATGAATCATACTTTGCAAGCCCATCTTGGGTGCCTGCCACGATGGTACTGCCCCAATCTGCCATGGGTGCAAGGCGATTAACGCCGCCCATTTCTACGGGCACATCAAAACGTTTTAGGTTGAGTAAAATGTGTTTCATGACAAAGCCTCTTTCTATCGTTATCTATCTGTGTAATTGTTCCCTTACCGCTTGCACAGCCCTACAAAAGCGCGGTAGGTATTTCTTTGGTTTTATAATATCACCTTTGCCCCAAAACCACAACGCAAAACAAGTGATGATTTTGCAAAATATTGTGAGGGTTAAATGGTTTTATATTCCCCTGTGCCTTTGGTCGCTTCGTCTGGGGTACGGAAATTTGCAAAGTCGATGGGCAATTCGCCAACAAGAGGGCGACACCATTCGATGAATGCCTGCGTTACATCGTTGCCAGAAGGTGCGATATATTCTGCGGGCAACAAGCGTTCGTCCATCATGACTTTCTCAATGGGGACGAGCACATCTTCCACCGCGTACGCTGCGCCTTCTTTGCGCATCATCCCTGCCATGACACCGCTTGTGCCACTGAGCACAGCATTGGCTGCCATTGCACCCATTCGCACCGCTTCTTCACAGTCCACTGGGGATTGGTTTTGTGCAGAGCTGCGCCCCCAGATACCAGGGGTTTCGCTGCGGGCTTTGATGCCTGTTTTTTCAATGACGAGTTTTGCAAGGTAGCTTGCCACAGGGCCCGCATAGGTTGCGCGCTCGGTTTTGAACAAAGGTGGTGCGATGGAACTGCCATCGGCATTTTTTAAGCCCTCGCTGACCACAACCACAACCCCGCCTTTTTTCTGATATAAAGCGGTGACATCGCGCAGGAATGCCTCTTCATCAAAGGCAACCTCAGGTAGGTAAATCAAATCAGGTGCGCCGCCCTCTTCAGTGCGGGCAAGGGCAGCAGCGGCGGTCAGCCAGCCTGCATTGCGCCCCATGGTTTCGATGATACAAACATGGATGGGCATTGCCTGCACATCCTGCGCAATCTCTGCCACCGACATGGCGATAAACCGCGCCGCACTACCGAAGCCGGGCGCATGGTCAATCACGGCGATGTCATTATCAATTGTTTTGGGGATACCCGCAACGAGCACTTTGCCCTCGCAGGCTTTGTATAGCCGCCCACAGGTATCCATGCTGCCGTTGCCGCCAGTGAATAGCACATAGCCAATATCGTGCTTTTGCAGTACCTCGGCCATACGGGCATATTCTTTTTCATACAAAGGAGTGCGCGAGGTACCAATCGCAGACGCGGGGGTGTGTAGTAATTTATCGAGTTCCGCCTGCGGCTGCGCGGCAAGGTCGATAAATTCTTCATTCAAAATGCCTGCGGAACCGTGAATGGCGCCATAGATATGCTCTACCTTACCACTCTGCTTTGCCGCCATAACTGCGCCATATAGCGAAGCGTTGATTACGGTGGTGGGTGCGCCGCCATGCGCAATTAAAAGATTTGCCATCTGATTGCCTCCTTTGATGTTTCAAGTGCGATATATCCATTCGGACAAAGACGTATTCTAGCCCACTGCGTGAGGGCTAGTCAAGCGCTTAAACCTGTCCGCTTTGCCAATCTTATGCTTTGCCTTCTGAGCCAGAAAGACGAATGATATTCTTGACATCCTCTGCAAGTGCATTGGATGCAAACTGGCTGAGTTTCCAGCTGTGCCCTTGGTGATCCATCTGTGCAAGCCCTTCTTGATAGTGCTGCACATATTTATAACGGATTTCGGTGCCGAAGTTGATTTTAGCAACCCCAAGGTCGATGGATTTTTTGATGATAGACTCTTCCATGCCAGTGCAGCCGTGTAATACCAATGGGATGTCGCTGAATTCGCGCACTGCCTCAAGCACGTCTAATTTAATGTCAGGTTTGCCTTTGTAATAGCCATGTGCGTTGCCAATGCCGATGGCAAGGGTGTCAGGGTTACAAAGGGAAAGGAACTCTTTGACCTGTGCGGGGTCAGCCACGTTTTTGTTTTCCATGGCAACACCGTTATCAAGGCGCTGTAATTCGCCAATTTCTGCCTCAACTGGCACGCCAAAATGTTTTGCAACATCTACCACGCTTTGGGTGAGGGCTGCGTTCTGGGCGATGGGACTGGTGGAACCATCAATCATAATCGAGGTAAAGCCATCGCGCAGGGATTCCATTGCAATCTGGAAGCCATCACCATGGTCAAGATGGATGGAAACAGGCACCGACACCTTGCTTGCACACCATTTTGCAACATTGACAAAATAATCGTTGCCCGAAAAACCGCCTGTGGCAACATAATGTGCCAAGATGATGGGGCTGCGCATTTCTTCTGCGGCTTTGCAGCATGCCATAATGATATCGTAGTTACCGCCTTGGGTGTTGATTGCGGGGATTGCATAGCCGTTTTTCGAGGCAATGCGCATTTCTTCTAAGTTTGTGCTTAACATAATGGTGCGCTCCTTTTTTAAATCAATGTCATGCTACACGCGGTACACTCGTGTGTATTTCAAGTTTGAAAAGAACCCGCATCCTTTCTGAACGCGGGATGTACATTCGTGTGTAGTTCCATTATAGCGAATGTTTTGCCCGCGGTCAATCCATTTTTTAAAAATATTTTTTTAACTTCCCTTTTCTTTTCGTATCCCTTGACTTTTTTATTGCATTGCCAGTATACTAACGTTACTACACACGATACTACACCAGTATACACACCTTAAACACATGCCCATCTTTTAAGCGAGGTAGCCTATGAACATCCCCAACAAGCCCGTCACCCGCAAGGACGTTGCCGAACGCGCTGGTGTCTCGGTAACGATTGTTTCCTATGTATTAAACGAAAACCGCTATGTAGAACAAGCCAAGCGCGAGCGAGTGCTTGCCGCGGTGAAAGAGCTAAACTATCGACCCAACACGGTTGCCCGCGCCCTAAAAGGGAAAAAGAACAACCATATTTTATTCATCGCCGATAATATCTCAAATGAGCATTTCGCAAAAATCGTAGAGGAGATGGATCAACTTACCTATGGCAAGGGATATTTAATCTCGCTGCTCGCCGCACGCAATGAGGCAAGTTTTATTTCGCAAATCAACAGCCGCTTTGTAGATGGCATCGTGATTAGTTCTACAAGCCTAGAGTATAGTTACATCCAGCAGCTTGTAGCGTCTGGCATTCCGGTGGTGCTGATGATGAACCGCGAATACCCCGCGTTTGACCGCCCCGTAGGGCGCGTATACACCGGGCTGCACGAAGGGGTGCAGCTATGCGTACAGCTATTACAAAAAAAGGGGCGCAAGCACCTTGTATACCTTGACCGCGTGAGTGCGAAGGGAAATTTCAGCGACGAAACCGACCTGCGCTATCACGGGTTTTGCCATCAGATGCAAGAAAGCGGCATGCCCATCACACCAGAAAGCACCTTGACTGGGTTTTCGAGCGAGGCTGAGCTAACCGCCGCACTGCAAGCCAAATTATTGAGCGGTGCGCCAATTGATGGCATTGTTGCCCGCAATGATACCCTTGCTTGTGTGGCGCTCAAGGCGATACAGCATATTGGGCTGCGGGTACCAGAAGATATTTCAGTGGTGGGCTTTGACAATAGCCGCCTTGGTGCCTATTTAGAGCCAAGCCTGACGAGTGTTGCGCTCAACCGCAAGGCGATTGCAAGCGAAATTGTCGCCATGCTAGAGCAGATGATTGCAGGGGAGGAGCCCCACACTGCCATCTTGCACCCAAGCCTGATTTTGCGGGCGAGTGTATAGGTAGCCCATCATGCTTTGCGACATGGTGCTAAAAAATCACACCCACTGCAAGCACTATGCCCTACAACAGGCAATTTTACGCAATTTGTCAAAGCTGCCTATCCCTTAAAAGATAGCCGCTATGGTGGCAGCATCTGCCGCAAGCAACGCTTCGAGTGATTGCCCGCTTTCTTTTAGCAACTGGTTATAGTTGGTTTCACTGAGCATCCACCCCTCGTACCCGCCTGCTTTAAACGCGGCAGCAGTCTTAAAGAAATCCGTGTTGCCTTTGCCAAGCAGTGAAGCGCCGCTATCGTCACCATCTTTTAGGTGCAGCTGCGCAATATAAGGCAGCAACGGAGCAACTTGCTCGGTCGCGTTATACCCTGCAAAGCTGACAGGATTTTGGGTATCAAAGTAAAGCGCAAAATTATGACAGTTAACTGCCTTAACCAGTTGCAAATTCTCCTCAGTGGTCAAGGCATTTTCCGAGGTAATCATGACATCATCTGCTTGCGCGGCAAGGCAGGCAGCGCGGAACACAGCGGCGGTATTTGCCAAATCCTCCGCCGTATAAATACGGCTTGCATAAAAGGCAGGCACCTGCAAAATGGGCACACCAGTCGCCTTAGCAGCCGATACTGCATCCGCCAAAATCGCACAGGCAAGGTCAAAATTTTCTGGCACACACAGACGCACTTCACAGAAGATATTCATCCCCATAGAAGGGTAGGACATGCCATATTGCCGCTGCAAATCAAGCGCTTGCTCCCGCACGGCGGGGCAAAAGACGGAATTTTCTTTGTAATCTGCGTTAAATGGCAGGCCAATGCCCGTAAAGCCATGTTCTTTGGCAAGAGGCGCAAGTTCCGCAAGGGGTAGAGGCTGCATCCACTGGGTAATACCAATCTTGTTCATTGATTTTCTCCTTTTCGCCGCATACAAAACGATAAAAGCATCGCGTGCCCAAGGCAAACACCTCCCACACGCAAATGCCGCTTTGCAAAATCGCCCACCAACGTGATTTTCTCACCCTTGGCGGCGACCAATCTGTAAAAAGTATATCACATCCATTGCTAGGAATGAAATAGGGATATTTATGCAAATTGTAGGCAACTTTTAGACTATTTTGCCTGTTGTTTCTCAAAACCTGCCCCACACAGAGGCTTGTTCACCCACCTACACAAAAAAGGAGCCCACCATGAAACTGACCGAAGCATTTTTCCACGGACAACACCACATTGTTACTGAGCAGGATGGCATGCTAACCCCCTATCGCCTGAGTACCGACCGCATTGCATTTTACAGCCAAGAAAACGATGTATTTGCGCCACGCGCCGAAAACAGCAGCGGCATTTCGATTGAATTTGAAAGCAGTGCGGATGAATTCACCCTTGATGTTCGCTTTTGCAATGAGGTGCGCAATGAAAACAGCCTGAGCATTTATGAGGACGGACACCTTACCCAGATTGTGGGCATTACCTGGGCAGAACCCAAAACCAAATTGATTTATTTAAAAAAGAACCAGTTAAAACTTGGGCAAACCTGCCGCTATGCCATTTACCTGCCCACCATGGCGACGGCAAGTGTGCAAAACCTTTCTGCGGAAGATGCCACCCCCCTGCCAAGACGCATCAAACAGCTGTTGGCACTTGGCGATTCGATTACCCAAGGGGTGTATGCACAGGCAAGCGCCAATGGCTATGCCACCCGCCTTGCCCGCAAATTTGGGATGGAGCTTTGCAACCAAGGGGTCGGCGGCTATTATTTCAATTCCGATGCCTTTGTAAAGGACGCTGACCCTAGCATCATCACCATCGCCTATGGCATCAATGACATCAGCCGCCTAGAAGCATTGCCGCCCGCAGAGATTGCACCTTTTATTTTAAAATGCGCCGAAGGCTGCTTTGCCAAGCTGCAAATGCTCTACCCCGGCATCCCGATGATTTGCCTGACCCCACTCTGGCGGGCAGATTTCCGCGCGGAACAAATCCCCGCATTTGAGGCATTGACCGAAGGGTTGCTAAAGCTATGCGCACAGTATCAAATTACTGCCATCAATGGGTGCGCGGCATTCCCACATGATACTGACCTATTCACCGACGGCTATCTGCACCCCAATGACGATGGCTTTGCCATCATGGCAGATACCATTGCGTCCGTGATGGCAGAAATGGTGTAAGCGTTATATTTCGCATATCGGGCTTACGTTTTTAACAAAAATCGCCACACATGTGAAAAAGCCGCACACAAGCTCCGCCTCATTCAATCATAAAACCGGGCGATTGTAGATAAGCAAAAAACAAAAAAGGTTGTACAAAAATCAAGCGAACAAAGCACGCTGAAATTTGTACAACCTTTTTTAGCAACTGATGGGTGCAATCGCACCTTGCCTTTACTGCAAATTGATACAGCTTGGGCAAATTGGGGTGATGGTTTGCGCGCAGGTGAAGGTTTCGCCCGCCGCAAGCAGCCGCATGCTCGGCTTATTTGCCAAATCCCCATAATCGCCATTTGCTTCCTTTTCGCCATGCCATGGCTCGATACACAGGTATGGGGTTTCGCCAAGGCAACTCCATAGCAAGAGCGAACCAAAGCCCGCGGTGCCGATGTTCACCCCGCGTTTTGTCGCGCGATTATACAGGGTGATGCTGCTAGATACTTTTTCTTTCAGAATGATGGTATCGGTAAATAACCCATCCACAAGCTGCATGGTTTTGCCGCCATCCGAGAGAACAGAGGCTTCGCCCGCTGCCACACGCGCTGCATCTAGTGCCAAAAGAGTGGGCTCTGCTGCGTCGAATTGCAGTTCTAAATCAGCAAGGCTTTCTGTCGCACCATGAAAGCAGCGATAGCCTGTGTGATAGCCGATAGAATAGGGCATCGTCTGCGCCCCACCATTGGAAATTGTAAACGCATGGCGCAGGGTATCGCCCGCGAGGGTAAAAATAGAATCTAGCTGAAAATCAAAGGGGTACATGGCGCGTGTTTCCTGCGTTGCCGAAAGCCGAAAATGCAGCGAAGTGGCAGTGTTCTCGATTAAGGTATGCACAAAATCGCGCGCAAAGCCATGCATTGGCATCTGATATGTATCCCCTGCAACCGTACAGCTGCCGCCCGTAAGCGCGCCACAGATGGGGAAGCAGATGGGGGCACGGCGAGGCCAGATACTTGCCTCACCCTGCCAAAGGTGTTCTATTTTATCCGTTTTGTGATAAACCGACCATAGCTCTGCACCGTAATCATTGACCTGTACCCAAAGTTTTTCGTTTTCGATGGAATAAATCATTTTTTTCCTCTTTCCTGCTTGACATTCTAAAGAAGCGGCGTATAATATAATTACATTATACACTCGTGTGTATTTATTTGCAAGTAGAAAAAGGAACTTAACCGCACACAATACAAAAAAGGAGCATGCCCCATGAAAGAAAAATTAAATGTTGGTTTTATCACAACCGTTTCTGGACGTTGGCCTCGCGAAGTGCCCAACAAGCGCCTTGCCGCGTATGGGGCATGGCTGAACGAAACCCTTGGCGACGATTACAACCTAATTGCGTTTGATACCCTCATTGACTCGCCCGAACGCATTGACGAAGCTGTCTCCACCCTAAAAGCAAAATGCGCCGATTTGGTCATTATGGTATATGGTGCCTTTACTGGCGATGACGTTTGCACCGGCATCGCAGATAGCTTGCGCGTGCCAATGATTTTATGGGCTCCACGTGAGCCAGAAGAGCAAGTACATGGCAGCCGCCTACTCTCTAATGCCATGGTTGCGGTGACCATGAATGCAGCCTCCATGCATCGCCTCGGGCACCCTACTGTTTCGATTTATGGTGGGCTAGAGAGCGAAGAAGCCAAAGCAAAGGTGCTTGCCACAGTACGTGCACACGGTGTAGTGAAAAAACTAAAGGGTGCGACCCTTGGTTTGTTTGGCTATCGCCCCACCGCCTTTTATAACTGTGCCTTTGATGAAGGGCTAATCCGCCGCACCTTTGGCATTAAGATGGAAGAAACCGAGCTAAAGACGGTATATGATCGGATGCAGCAGCTTGACGCAGCCGCCGTGCTGGCTGACCGCTCCTATGTGAACGAAACCTTCACCCTGCAAAGCGAAGATTTATTGCCCGATGAATACCGCGACAACCACAGCCGCCTATACCTTGCACTTGGGCAGCTGTTTGACGAAGCGGGTTATGACTATGCTACCATCAAATGCTGGCCTGAAATGGGCAACCTAAAGACCACCCCTTGCGCAGTGCTTGGGCGCCTTGCAGATACCGGCAAAAACATTGCCTGCGAGGGCGACGTAGATGCCATGCTTGCCATGATGGCACAAAACAGCCTGACAGGCACCCCCGGCTTTGTCACCGATATGATTGATTTGAATGAGGAAGAAAACTATCTGACCTTCTGGCATTGCGGCAACGCTGCCCCCTCACTCCATCACCCCGATTACAACACCGTGATGGGCGACCACCCACTGGCAGGGCAGGGCACTGCATTCTATACCACCCTCAAAGAGGGCCCTGTTACCATCGCACGTTTTTGCAACATCCATGGGGTATATAAGCTATTCCTGCTAAAAGGCACTGCACGCAGCGCTGACCTTTACACCCCAGGCAGCATGGTAAACGTCACCATGGACACCCCCGTGCGCAGCATTTTAGAAGGAATGCTAGAGCAGGGTGTGCCTCACCATTACAGCATTGTTTGGGCAGATGTGGCGGACGAAATGCGCGCCATCGCAAAGCTGCTGAATATTGAAGTGCTTGATATCTAATTTCCTGCACTGCACGCTTATTCTTCCATCTGCTTTGCCAAAAATGCCGCGGTGATGGCAACCCCTTGCATTTGGGCAGCATTGGCGGGGGTTGCGCGCGCATCGCTGAGCAGTGCAACCGCGCCCACCACATCGCCCGATACCACAATGGGGCTCGCAGCATATAAAAAGCGCTCTGCCCCTTCACAGGGATAGCTACATTGCTCTGGACTGCCTTTGTGCATATAGGCTTTGCGGCTTTGCATGATTTTCTCTAGCGGTTGCCCGACGCGGCGGTCAATCAATTCTCGCTTGCCCACCCCGAATGCGGTCAAAACATGGTCGCGGTCACAGACAAAAACGGTGCCGCTTAGCTCTTTCGCCAACACCTCGGCATAGCGGGCGGCAAGGTCAGAAAAAGCGCCGACCGACGAATATTTTTTAAAGATAACCTCGCCATCCCCACTGGTAAAAATCTCAAGTGGGTCGCCTTGGCGGATGCACTGGGTGCGGCGGATTTCTTTGGGAATAACAACCCTGCCAAGGTCATCAATGCGGCGAACAATACCTGTTGCTTTCATATTTCGATACTCCTTTGTGGTAATAAACATTCATTTTATATGATTATATTTTTTACCAGAAACGGGAAATTATACTGAAATTGGGAAATAAAAATATCCCGCCTGCCTCAAAACGGCAAGCGGGATATTTTTTTGTATAGATTTTTAAACAATTTTTACAGCAATTTTTACAGCGCCAATTTTCACAGCGCAAACATGTTTGAAAAAAACTACCGCAACATGTTTTATTGTGGTTTGTAAAAAGCGAGTTGTCCAAAAGGTGTTGTTATATTCGCATTTGCGGACAGGGATAGACAGCGCAGCTTAGGCAGCAAAGATTGCCTCGTAATCATAACTGGTATAATAATCGGTCAATTCCGCAAAATAGCTTTGGTAATTTTCAGCGGTCAGCTGATGTTCCCCTGCTGCCATCGCCTCTAGTATCATGCTGTTCACGTCCTCAGAATAATGCGTCCAGTCTTTGTAATTGTCGAGGTTGGTAACGAGGTCATATTCTTCAAAGAAGGCATAGAGCTGAATATTATCATATTCCACCAGTAAAGACGCGGCATATTCTAGCTTTTCTAACTCATAATAAAGGGCATTGTTTTGATTGCAATCATCAAAATAAACGATACTGTATGGCGGCAGAAAATAATAAAAGGTCATATCGGGGTTATCGATCGCAACCTGCACCACATTTTGCATGACGTTATCATAGATGGTTTGCTGATCTGCTTCGCTCAGGTGCGTTTGTGCGGCGGTATCGTCCTGCTGCGCGCGGTTATAGCTTGCCAGGACAGTTTCTTTGCCAAAGGTGTTTTCGCTCATCCAGTTAGAATATGCATCAAAGGTAGTAGACGCTGCCCCAGTAAGGGTTGGAATCAGGGAAAGCGAGAGGAAATCAGTGGTTAAGATATCCTTATTCCAGAGGTACTGCGCATCGTTTAAGAGGTTGTCATCATATAGATAGGTAGGATAGCTATCATAGGCAAGATAGTCTTTATCCTCTTCAAACTGATATAAATCTAACCCGCGCACCACAAGAGTGAGGGCAGGGTTATATTCCTTCGCTGCCACCACGGCATCGTTTAGCTCTTTGAAAGACGCGCCCGCATAAGGGATTTTGATGCTATTTGTACCAAAGAGGGCATCTAGTTCACTCGTTTTAAAATTTTGGGTCATAGATGTGCCCGTAATCAGCGCATCGTATTCAAACTGGCGAGTAATGCCATTATTTTGATAGCGCTCGTTGTTTAAAACGTAGGAAACCCCCTCAAACGGTGCATGAAAATGAAAGTATGGGTCAAACACCCACATCAGCAGTGCCGTGGCAGCAAGCCCTAAAAGGGTAACTCCAAGGAGCACCATGCCATATAATTTGCTTTTTTGCATTGGGTGCCCCTTTCTTTAAAAGTTAAAGTATAAAAATGCGCTGACCCCAGAAAAACAGATGATAGAAACATAGAGCAGCACCCCACTCAGCAGGGCATTACAAAAGGTCGGGCGGAATTGCTCTATTTTTTCGTTGGTATTTTTGAGGAACATTGCGCACAGGGTGGCAAGCCCTGCCATATAGAGCGTTAAAGTCGAAAGTTCAACAGTGCCCATGCTGCCAAGGCTCATGGCGAGGGCGACAATCCCGCTCGGCAGTACCGCTTGCAAGGTGGCAAAGAGGGCAAGATAGCCCGCCGGGGAAACGATTTGCCCCATGAATGCCACCGCTTGGCTAACACTTTCGGCACGGAAAAAGACCCATGCGACATTGACAAATAAGAAGGTATAGCACCAACCGATGATCGGATTAATTTTGCCACCCTTGGCGGTATAAATGCGCTCTAGCACCATAAAGATACCATGCATCATCCCCCAAGCAAGGAAGGTATAGTTTGCGCCGTGCCACAGCCCACTGATGAAAAAGACCAAGAATAAATTCAGATAGGTGCGTGCAGTGCCCTTGCGGTTACCACCAAGCGGGAAGTATACATAGGTGCGCAAAAAACGGGTAAGAGTAATATGCCAACGTTTCCAAAAATCGGTAACAGAGCAGGCTTTATAAGGGGAATTAAAGTTCATCGGGATATCGATATTGAACATCTTGCCAATACCAGTTGCCATATCGCAATAGCCGCTGAAATCAAAATAAATTTGCAGGGTATAGCACAGCATCACAAGCAAGGCGCGGGGGCCGCCAAGGGTATCAATGGCGATACTTTCAAAGCCCCACGTCACGGTATCAGAGAAGTAATCCGCAATGAGCACCTTTTTTGCCATGCCGCGGGTGAATTCCATCATACCAACGGCAAAATTATCCCACTGGAACTGTTTTTTGGTATGATCAGCAAACTGTGGCACCGTTTCGGAGTGCAGCACAATAGGCCCCGCAATCAGCTGCGGAAAGAAGGTGACAAAGAGCGCATATTCCCGAAAGCGATAGGCGGGCACCTTGCCACGGTAGCTATCAATCAGATAGCTGACCTGTTGGAAGGTAAAAAAGCTAATCCCAAGGGGCAGCAGCAAACTGACCTCGAAAAAGCCTGTTTTGAACACATCATTGATGATATGGGTGAAAAAGCCCATATATTTATAATAAAATAAGGTGCCGATATTCGCAATCAACCCAAGCGCGAATATCGCCTGTTTTGCGCGCGGGGATTGCAGGCGGGTAAACAGCTTACTGCACCCATAATTGAGCAATACACTGCCGATGATGATGGGCAGATAGCTGATATTAAAATAGGCATAAAACCAAAGGGACATGCCGATGAGAAAGCATTCTGCCCACGCTTCTTTTTTCAGGCGATTTAGCCCAAAATAACCCACCAAGGCAAGGGGCAAAAATGCAAAAACAAATAAATATGAATTAAATAACATAGACCCCCCTACCTTGCGTTATCGTTCGATTAAAGTGCACGCGGCACACCATTTTTGCACCGAACTTATTTAACAAACAATGAAAAATCCATGTTTGTTAGTTTCTTTACGAAAACATCCTTTTTATTATATCGCCCATGCGAATACTTGTCAAACTTGCACGCAGCTTTCCGCGCAAAAAAGGCACCACCGCAAATGCAGTGGTGCCCGAAGTATCTTAGATACGCGCAAAAATTATGCTTCTACCGAAACATCTTCTGCTACATTGTATTCTTCAAATGCAGAGTACAATGCGTCTACATCTTGACCGTTGACTTTGCGGTCGAGGTAGTTTTTGGTAATCTTGGCAACAGTGCCAGAAAGAGCAAGCACACCAATCAAGTTGGGGATCATCATCAAACCGTTGAGGGTATCGGAGATGTCGATTGCAAGACTGAGAGGAAGTGCAGAACCTACCAACACAAACAGAACGAAAACCGCTTTGTAAGCCATGGTGGATTTGCTACCGAATAGGTATTCGAATGCTTTTGCACCGTAGTGGCTCCAGCCAAGAACGGTAGAGAAAGCGAAGAGCAGGATAGCGATTGCGATGAACTGGGTACCGAAGGTGCCAAATACAGCGCCAAAGGAGTTTGCAACGATGCTGCCAGTTTCGCCAACAACTTCGCCAGTTGTAAGATCATACATACCACCAGTGAGCACAACAAGAGCGGTAAGGGTGCAAACGACGATGGTATCCATGAATACTTCGAAGATGCCCCACATACCTTGCTGTACGGGTTCTTTTACGTTAGAAGAAGAGTGAACCATAACGGACGAACCTAGACCAGCTTCGTTCGAGAATGCGCCACGTTTGAAACCTTGGGTGATTGCAACGCCGATTGCGCCGCCAGCAACAGAAGAAAGACCGAATGCGCCCTGGAAGATAGCAGCAAATGCAGCAGGTACGTGGCTGATATTCATCACGATGATGATCAGTGCGCCAACGATGTAGATAAGTGCCATGAAAGGAACGATTTTTTCAGTAACGCTTGCGATGCGTTTGATACCACCAAGGATAACAAGACCAGCAAGAACCATAAGTACAATGCCACAAGCAAGGGGAGGTACGCTAAACGCATTTTCCATGTTACTTGCGATAGACTGTACCTGGCTCATGTTACCGATACCAAATGCAGCAAGTGCACAGAATACAGCGAATAAACCTGCAAGGAAAGTACCGATGCCTGCGCAACCTTTTACTTTGCCTAAACCGTCTTTTAAGTAGTACATTGCGCCGCCAGACCATTCGCCTCCTGCGTTTTTACGGCGATAGTAGATACCAAGCACGTTTTCAGAGAAGTTGGTCATCATGCCAAGAATTGCCATAATCCACATCCAGAAAACAGCGCCAGGGCCGCCAACTGCAACTGCAGTAGCAACACCAACGATGTTACCAGTGCCAAGGGTTGCGGAAAGCGCGGTACACATACTCTGGAACTGGCTGATGGCTTTATCGTTTTTGTCAGTGTGAGCGGTGACATGTTTGTTGGTGAATACAGCGCCTAGGGTTTTTTCCATCCATAAAGCAATTTTAGTGAACTGGAAGCCTTTGGTGCAGATGGTCATTACAAGACCTGCGATGAATAGGAGTGGTAAGCCGAGCATAGGACCCCAAACAAGGCCATTCAGCACACCATTCCACTGGGTAATAAGTTCTACCATGATACTTTCCTCCATTGTTTTAAATAGTCGATACGGTTTTCCTGCAAAATAAAAAAGCGAGAGCTGCCAAACTAGCACCTCTCGCAAAAACAATCAAGATATCAATATCAAAAGCCCTCTACTGCCTTTGTATTCGCTATCTCTGTCCTTTTGCCTGAGAGATTTAACGGATGATTTGCTAAAAAGCATCACCACGTCTTGCACCTTCGGCACTCGTAATCAAACGAGCTTCTCCAGAGTACGATCGGGATTTCAGTCTTGGTTGCCATATTGGGGCAACCCCTGTGAGTTTACTTCCGTCGGTAGGGCGCCATTGCCCATTTTCCTGAAACCGTCACATCGCACGCTTATTCTATTTCACACTACTTCCCTAAAGAAATAGTCTGTTCATAATCTACCATATTTGTATCTCGATTGCAAGCACTTTTTCCGTTTTTTTTAAAAAAAGCAGCACTTACGAAAACATTACAAAAAACCGTCCTTGTGTCAAGGACGGTTTTGAGGCTATTTTGTTTCATCTATTTATTTTACGCACTGCGCACGATAAATTACACCCTGCCTAGTGCGTTCGCTTTCCTTTAATCTGTCGCGAGAGGTGTTTCTGTGGATATCGGTGCCGCAGTCGGCTCCGCCGTAGGTGCTGCGGTCGGCTCCGCCGTAGCCGCTGCGGTTGGCGCTGCGGTTGGTGCCGCGGTTGCAGTTGGCGCGGCTGTTGCAGTTGGTGCGGCAGTTGCAGTGGCGGTTGCAGCGGCAGTGGCGGTTGCGGTTGCAGTGGCAGTTACGGTTGCGGTGGCAGTTACGGTTGCGGTAGCCTCTGGGTCGGGGCTTGCACTCGCCTCTGGCGAAGCACTTGGGGTAGCGGTTGCTTCTGCGCTCGCTTCTATCAGAATAGTAACGGTGGTATCATCGCTCACCGAAGATGCCTTTACCGTGTTGTCGCTGATGCTTGCACTGGCGCTGCCGTCATCGCTGACGCAACTTTCGATGGTTGCTGTATATCCATCCGCAAGGGTGATGGTTGTACTTGCAGAGCCACTAGCGGAGGCAACATAGGCGCTCGCACTAGAAAGCGTTGCCCCCTCCGTATCGCCTGTTAACACGAATTTCACGGTATGCGCTTGCGCAAAATATGCGGTGGCGACAATTCCACCAAAGGCATTGATATCCGTGGGAGCAGTATAAGTAACCGTAGAACTTGAGGTGCTAGAAAGCCCCGAATAGCTACAATTCCACCCAACGAAGTAATAACCATCGTTCGCCTCAGCCTTGACGCTAGTGGTCGTGGTGCCCACCTCAATCGTTTGGTCAGCAGTGCCACTGATATACCCACCAGAAGCCGCCGCAAAATAAACACTAACCGTGCTGACCTCGGTTGTGCTACTGCCAGAGGTTGTCGTCTTGAGCGGGTCCTCGGTAATCAAATCTGGTGGGGTTTCATCACGCGCTAGAATGGTAGCAAGCGGCATGGGACGGGTGTCCTCTGTTTCATAGGCATGGGTGCGAATATACTCAAACAATGCGGTGCAACCATCTAAAGATAGGTGCAAGCCATCGCTGACGGTATATTCCGTATAGGCATAACCAGTATCTGGATTGACAAGCACCTCGGTGGTGTTGAGGAATTTCCAACCATTTGCCTCACACATTTCAACAAGCGCCGCATTAAAGCTGTTGATTTGGCTCATCGTCACGTTGGTATAACTGGTGTTTACATCAATGGGTGGAATGGCACTCACGATTACATCAAAGTAAGGATAGGCATCGTAACATGCCTGAATTGCCTCCTCGTATGTTTCGATAAAGCTATCGACACTGCCCCCAAGGTTATTGGTGCCAAAACCGAACACCACGCGCTGTGGCTGCATAATGGGCAGCGCCTCAGGGATGGTGACATAATCACTGTATGTTTTAAATTTCACGCAGCCAAGGCTTTCGATCCCGCCAACACCCATGCCGACAACACCGACTGCGTTGGTTAAATCCGCAAAGCCATAGCTCATATAACGATAGGTGTTAGAGTCACCCAAAAAGAGGGTATCTGCCACATATTCTTCGCCCGCATCATCGCTCTCGTGCAAGACGGTATCCGTGTATAGTTCCACATCAATGGTTGTGTTGCTATATGCGGTATCATCTGTGAGCGTCTGCTCCACTGCGGTGGTGCTTTGCGAGAGCGAAAGCGCACTACTTGTGCCAGATGTCGTTGTGCCTGTGGTTACATACACCGCAACACCCGCCACGGCAACCACCACCACACTGCCAATCATGACAGGGAGCGCTGCTTTGCTCTTTGCAAAACGCGTAAAGGCTTTATCAGCTTTTTTGAAAAAATTTACAAACGGATTTCCCATCGCTTCTTCATTCCTTTTTCTGCTGTACATGGCGCACAGCCTCAGATTAAAAAATACAATTATAAAAACCGACACGCACAAAAGCAATTCCGTTTTTGCGCATATCGGTTTTATTATACCTTATTTTATGGTGCATTACCACAAAAAACAAATATTTTGCTATTTTACCACTCTATTTTTTTACATTTACATCATGGATTAAACAAGTTCTGGTTGTTTTTCCAGCTCTTGTCGCATCTGTTTCATCCGTTTGCCGCCCGCAATCATGAGTTTAATGCGGTTTTCTTGGTTAATCGCAGTGGCGCCTGGGTCATAGTCAATTGCGACAATATTTGCGGTAGGGTTTTTCTCTTTGATTTTGCGCAACATCCCTTTGCCCGCAATATGGTTAGGCAAACAGCCAAAGGGCTGCGTGCAAACAATATTGTTGGTACCCGAATGAACGAGCTCTAGCATTTCACCCGTTAATAGCCAGCCTTCACCCATTTTATTCCCATAGCCAAGGTAATCTTTGACCATTGCTTTGATCTGTGCAAAGTGAGCAGGCGGGCTGAACTGCGGATATTGTTTGATTGCTGCAATCATTTCATCCTGCAATTTACTTAGGTATTGAATACCCCAACCACAGCCGTATTTTTTTAGCAGGCTACCGCCGTAAATGCCAACATCCGAATAGCGGTTATCCAGTTTGAAAATCATAAAATCGAGCAAGCCCGGCACCACAACCTCTACCTCTTCGCCGCGCAGGAACAGCTCTAAATTATTATTGCCGAGGGGCGCATATTTGACGTAAATCTCGCCCACAACCCCTACTTTGAGCTTTTCAGTGCGCTCAGTCGGAATTTGCGCAAAGGCATTGATCATCTTGGGCATATTATATTGCAAGCGTTTATGGGTGGCGCCCTTGGTATGGTAATCATCAATCAGATAACCGACCCATGCATCTATCTGCGCATCCGCATCACCTTTGTTTATTTCATACGGGCGAGTTTGATTGGCAAGCAACATCAGCAAATCGCCATAAATGACGCTATACGCCATTTTTTTGAGCATAGGGAAAGTGAGCTTAAACCCTGGGTTTTTTTCCATCCCCGATAGGTTCATCGAGACAACGGGCACTTTTTCGTAGCCGCTTTTAATCAGCGCCTTGCGCAGCAGGTGAATATAATTCGAGGCGCGGCAACCGCCGCCCGTTTGGGTAATCAGTAGTGCTGTTTTATCCAAGTCATACTTGCCACTTTTCAGCGCATCAATCATCTGCCCAATCACAAGCAGCGCAGGATAACAGGTATCGTTGTGGACGTTTTTCAGCCCTTCGTTGACGATTTGCCGCCCTTCGGTTTCGAGCAATTCGGTACGATAGCCTTCCCGCTCAAAAATTTGGCGAAACAATTTAAAATGCACCGGCAACATATTTGGGATTAAGATGGTGTACTCTTTTTTCATCTGCTTGGTAAAGAGCAGACGACCATCGCTTGCATATTCTAATTCCATCGTTTTTTCTTCCTTTTCCTCAACACGGTTTTCACAAATCGCCACAACATTTTTGGGGCGATTTCGCCCAGGGTAGTACTGCCCTTGCACTGGTTATGCTTCGCGCGCTTTGAGGGCGGCAAGCAGGCTGCGAATACGGATTTTAATGGCACTTAGGTTATTAATTTCGTCAATTTTTAGTTGGGTATAAAGTTTACCGCCACGCTCTAAAATAGCGCGCACTTCGTCTGTTGTAATGGCATCAATGCCACAGCCAAAGGAAACAATCTGGATTAGCTCCATATCCGCTTGGGTGGTGACATATTGCGCGGCATTGTATAGGCGGGCATGGTACGTCCACTGGTTGAGCACCTTGACCTTGCCGACATGCCCAAGGTGAGCAATGGCATCTTCCGTCATAATCACAAGGCCAAACGAAGAAAGCATTTGGTCAAGCCCATGGTTGATTTCAGGGTCGATATGATAGGGGCGCCCCGCAAGCACCACCATTTTGCAGTTGTTTGCGCGGGCATATTCGATGCAGCGCTGCCCCTCTGCACGCATATCTGCCATCCATGCATCATAGCATGCGTATGCCACCTCTGCCGCTTTTTTCATCTCCGCCATGGTAAAGCCGTAGTCTTTGGCGAAATATTGCTGCGCCTTCTTGGGGAAATCCTTCTTGCGCCCGATATCAAAATACCCATCGTAATAGGTGACATCGCGGATGACATCCATATTGGCAGCTAACAGCTCAGGATAATAGGCGACAACAGGGCAGTTATAATGATTATCACCCTGTTTTTCATCGAGGTTATAAGGCATGCAGGGGTAGAAAATCGTATCGATCCCTTTGCCAATCAAGTTGACGATATGCCCATGCATTAATTTTGCCGGATAGCAAACAGTATCCGAAGGGATGGTATCCTGCCCAGTACGATATAGCGCACGGGAGGACACATCACTGAGCACCACCTCAAAGCCTAGCTTTGTAAAAAAGGCAAACCAGAAGGGCAAATTTTCGAACATATTCAGCCCGAGTGGCAACCCAATTTTGCCGCGCCCGCCATCGACCCCTTGGAAGGCATTGATGCGGTTCATTTTATAAGCAAACATGTTGGGTGCTTTTTCGCTTGCTGCGGTGCGACCCAAGGGGCGCTCACACCGGTTGCCCGAAATATAGCGGCGCCCACCATCGAAGGTATTGATGGTAAGGTTGCAATTGTTGGTGCAAAGTCCACAATGGGTAGTCTTGGCACTATGAACAAAGGTTTCTAGTGCAGCGCCATCCATCAAGGTACTTTGTGCAGGGGTGAGTGCTTTGGCATAGAGTGCCGCGCCGTATGCACCCATCAGCCCTGCAATGGCGGGACGGATAACCTCGCGCCCGATTTCCATCTCAAAGCCACGTAAAATCGCATCGTTTAAGAAGGTGCCGCCTTGCACGACAATTTGTTCCCCCAAATCATCCTTAGACACTGCGCGGATGACCTTATAAATAGCATTTTTGGTGACACTGAGCGATAAGCCCGCCGAGATATCTGGAAGGGTTGCGCCCTCTTTTTGCGCCTGCTTGACCGAAGAGTTCATGAACACGGTGCAGCGAGAGCCCAAATCCACAGGGCTTTTGGCAAATAAACCTTCCTTGGCAAACTCTTTGATTTCATAGCCCATACTTTTGGCAAAGGTTTCGATAAAAGAGCCACAGCCAGAAGAGCATGCTTCATTCAGCACGATATTATCAATCGCGCCTTGGGCAATTTTAAAGCATTTGATATCCTGTCCACCAATGTCTAGCACGAAATCTACCTTGGGGTTAAAGTAGCTTGCTGCGCGCAGATGCGCCATGGTTTCTACCAGACCATAATCTAGGTGGAAGGCATTTTTAATCAGTTCTTCGCCATAACCAGTGACTGCGCTGCTCGTAATGGCAATGCGCTCGCCACACAGCTGATACAACTGCGTCAACTGTGCGCGGACGATGGCGACTGGGTTGCCCTGGTTAGAGCTATAATATTGGTATAAAATCTGATTGTCATCACCAATCAACACGAGCTTTGTGGTGGTGCTGCCACAGTCTACACCAAGGGTCGCGTTGCCTTGATAGGTGGCGATGTCTTGGCATTCCGCCTGTGCCTTGGCATGGCGGGCAGAGAATGTGGCATATTCTGCCTCATCCGCAAAGAGGGGTGGTAAACGCAGTGCAGAAGGATTTTCTTCCTGCCCGTTTTCAAGCGCTTGCATCACATCTGCATAGCAAAGCGCTTCGCCTTCTTCCTCAGAATACATTGCCGCGCCCATTGCAACCGCATAAAGCGCGTACTCTGGGAAAATAGCATTTTCTGCCGAGAGGTTTAGCGTTTCGACAAAGCGCTCTTGCAATCCTTTGAAAAAGTGCAGCGGACCGCCTAAAAAGAGCACCTTTCCCTGAATTTTGCGTCCCTGTGCAAGCCCGGTAATGGTCTGGTCTACCACCGCCTGAAAGATACTCGCTGCGATATCCGCTTTGTTTGCCCCTTGATTTAAGAGGGGTTGGATATCCGTTTTGGCAAATACACCACAGCGCGAAGCGATGGTATAGATAAACGCATGCTCTTGACTGAGAGCATCCATGGCGAGAGGCTCCATATTCAGCAAGGTTGCCATCTGGTCGATAAACGCACCCGTGCCACCAGCACAAGAACCGTTCATTCGCTCTTCAAAGCCGCCCGCCTGGTCAAAAAACAAAATCTTGGCATCTTCGCCGCCAAGCTCAATGACTGCGTCTGTATCAGGAATTGCCTTGCGCACAAGCTCACTTGTTGCGAACACCTACTGCACAAAAGGCAGCCCTGCCGCCTTTGCC
>JAWXUQ010000039.1:0-21283 GCA_044426225.1 Faecalibacterium sp.
AAGAGGCTATCCTCAAAGCTGACAAAGGCAAGGTAGCGGCGCATGCTTTCGATTTGTTCTTCTCGTGTTAAATCAAAGCGGTCACGAGTGCGTCGGTAAAGGTTTGGTTTGTCGCGCAGATCGTCCTCGTAGCTTTTGGGAAGGGTTAATTCTACATCTTTATATAGGTCAATAAACTCTTGTGGTGGGCAATATGGATCGTGGGGGCCAATGGTACCCACATAATAAAAGAATGGTGTTTCGGCATCGGTTTTGTTTGTGCCTTCACCATTGTTCTTAGCCGCACGCCCGCGAATATGCTCGCATGCAACCTCGACTGTGGTTGCATCCCCAAACGGGTTTGGGTCTTCGCCAAACTGATGATAGACAGGATAGCCCGCACGTGAGATTTGCCCAAAGCTCTTTTTTACACCGTCTAGGTCTATGTTTTCTTTCTTGTTGTAAACACGCTCCCAGTCGCGACAATACTGAATATTTTGCCGCGCGGTGCGCCCATTGTTGGTGGTGCACTCACGTAATACTTCTTGGAACCCGCGGTCGGCAGGGCCTTCGTAGCCACTGACATGCCACTTGCCCGAAAACACAGTGCGATAGCCGTTTTTAGAGAGCAATTCTGGAAAAAGGGTTACATCATCGAGCAACTCACGCGAGATCGCATTATCTACCTCCACATTATGCCAGATGCCATGTTGCGAAGGGTACAACCCACTGAAAAACGAAGCGCGCGAAGGACAACAATGGGGCGAGGCGCAAAAGGCTTTCTCGAACACAAGCGACTTGCCATAGAATTTGTCAATATTGGGGGTGATTGCGGCATGGTCTGGCTTGATGGTTTGGGCATTTTGCTGGTCGGTCATAAAGACGACAATGTTTGGTTTTTTTAGCATGATCTTCTCCTTATATTTATCCACTGCATGTTATAAACGGTGCATGCCTCATCTACACCACATCACCGTTTTGCAAAATGAACAGATAGTATTATTTCGCTCACCTTAAAAATTCTGGCGTTTTGGTGTGCATTCGCAACTCAAACACGCGCGCACAGGCATCGCCATAGGTATGGTGTATTGTAACACGTAGGCGGTCGCAATTGATGCCTTGGGGCAAGGTTTGCGTGTATAAGCGTTGGAGATTATTCTGCACCTCTGTTTGCCATACGACAGCATCGCCTAAAAACGCCTGCAGCGCAAAGTCTCTCACCAACTGAATTGGCTGTTCCTTTGGTTGCTCTGCCACACGTGCCAAAATTAAGGTAGGCTGAATGGGCAGCGAAAGATTTGAATCAAACTTCAAGTCAATCTGCGTGAGTGGAGTCGGTGCATCGAACTCCGCCTCGACCCATGCACCTTGCGCACCAAGGGGCGCAATCCATGCGTTTTCTTTGCCTTTGATGCGGCGGGTGTCTCCATTGGTCAGCTGTACTGCCTCGCCGCCATGCACACACGCAGACGCGATGATGTGGCAATCTGCCTGCTGGCAAGCGTCGGTTGCATCCTGCACGGCAATGCCTGGTAGGTAACAATCGTCTAGGATTAGCTGCTGCTGTAATTCAAATAATTTTTGCTGACCCACCGCACGTGGCGAAATGCCATTTGCCGTGGCGATAGCCGCCGCCGTACCGATGGCCTGCCCAATGACACCACAGGTAGCGATAACGCGGGTAGAGCTGAGCGCCATATGGCTTACGCTGCATGCACGCCCACCCACAAAAAGGTTGCTGATGTTGCGGCTATATAGCGAGCGATATGGAATGGTGTAAATATCAGGCACTGGCAGCCACTGGGTGCCCTCTTCGCCTTTACCCATCGCGTTGATGCCACCCACCGAGTGGTCGTCCATCGTCCAACCGCCATAGGCAACGGCATCTGCGAAACGACGCCCCTCAAAGACATCGTTTTCGTTAAGGACATAATCGCCCAACACGCGGCGAGACTCTCTGCGCCCAGGGTTTGAGCAAATCCAGTCTAGCGCTAAATTCTCTGCATCGTATTCGCCGCAATTTTTAATATAATCGAACACGCCAAGTGCCCATTTATATAGTTCATCACGAATATTTTCGCAATCTTCAATCACGCGGGTATCATCGCCACCAAGCTCAACCCACCAATAGCCATGATTGGTCATATTAATCGCACGGCTGCCCAGTTTTTCTTTGGTAAATTCATACGCCCATGCAGGGCGTGTAAAAGGCACTGGATGCCCCACGTCAATGGTAGAGAACATCACAGTGCTACCCATGGTGTGCTGGTCTGCCAGCTCTGGTGCATGTGCCTCACCATAGGTGATCTTCGCCTCGCGCCCAATCGTCCAATCTGCACCACTTTCAAACGCAAGAGTTGCGTCACCCGTGGTATCGACAAAATAGCTTGCCGCAAAGGTAAAGATTGTTTCGCTGGTGGTTTGCAGCGCTTGAATGTGCTGTATGCTGCCCTCTTGCACGGTGGCGGCAGTAAAATGCGTGTTTAAGTAAAGGCTCAGGCTAGGTTCTTGTTCCACCATCTCCCACAAAACCATGCCGAACACATCAAAGGAATTTTGTGGGTTGACTGCTTTATTCGCAAGCAACATTTCCATCATAATGCCTGTTTCGGCAACATCTGGGATTTTGCCATTGCGAGTTGCGCCGTTGATGTTTACACGAATTTCGCTACTTGCGTTGCCACCAAGCATGGCGCGGTTTTGCAGCAACGCGGTTTTTGCACCACCACGTGCACTGGCAAGCGCGGCGCAAACGCCAGAAATACCGCCGCCAACAACGACAACGTCATATTGCTCTGCAATTTCTCTCATCTTATTTCTCCTTATTATTTGCTATAACACGATACGGGTAGGGGCGCTTTCGCCCTATTTTTCACTCTATTACGTAGGTATTATTAAAAACAGCTTCCTCATATTGTTTGAGCACTGCAACATTTGCATCTGTCATGGGGTGCTTGCTGTTTAGGTGGATTTCATTGCCTGTCACCTGAATGCTGCGCACGCTCCAGCCATCAAGTAAGGGAAGTTCGTTAAGATAGATGGTATTGTTTTCAATGATGATTTCATCATGCATATAAAAGCCCTCTGGCATTTCTTGCATTTGCGGGTCAATATCAATCATCGCTGCGCCCCATGTACCCATGTTTTGGCGGCGCATTTCGTTGCCACGTACCGTGATTTTGCCCATCGCGCCTGACTCATACCAATTGTGCATGTCACAGTTTACCTTGAGCACAGCGCCCTCGCAATCTAACATATTATCTTCGACCAAAACATCTTTACCAGTGGTGAAGAGCAACCCACGCGCACGGTTGCGCCCGCAGTTGTTGTGGCGGAACACCACACTTGCCAGCCCGTCTATATCTTCGATACAACAAGGCATTGCCACCGCAAAATCATAATCTTCGCACAAAGTGATGTCGTAGTATTTGTGGTTGATAGCATGGATTGCTTTGACGGTGAAATCACCCTTTGGCATCATGGTTTTACCATCGCACAGACGGATTTTACCGCCCGCCACAATCCCGCAAGAGCCAACTTGCTGACGATGCGGAATCTGCGCAACAATACGGTTGGCACCCATGACATGGGTGATGCGCATATAATTGCCATGAACGTTAATCACATCGTCCAGTTGGCTTTCGATGAAGCAATTTTCAACGGTAATCAGCCCCTTGCAGCCTACAAAATGGGTTGCGTCCGCATTGGCAGAAACCACCCGCACACTGGCGGGATCGGTGGCAATTTTCACATGGTCCAGGGTGATATCCTCGCTAAATTGCCCAAGCACCCCCATGGTATCTGCGTGCTTGACCCAGATATTTTCTAACCGCACATTTTTGCAACGGTCAATAACGATGGCCGGGGCAAAGCGACGCTCGTGCTTGATGATAACCGTGTTGCCCACCCGCATGCGATGGGGTGCAAGGGTGTTGGTGTTTGCTGCCAAGATACCCGCCGGGATGGGCTCTCGCTCGCGTTCGGAAAAGTCGAAGAAGATACGCACAACCCCTTCTTTTACCTCCTCGGCAGGTAAGGACGTCCATGCCATAACATCCTTTGCATCGGGCAGCGGGCGCTTGGTCACAGGGTCGAACTCTAAGAAGCACTGGATAAAGCTTTCGCTATAATCCTCGCCAGTAAAATACAATATACCGTTGACGATGTAATACGGGAACTCTTTTTTATCAATGGCTAGGGTGACGCTTTCGTCATCGATGGCGACCACCCGCCCTTGGGTAAACATAGGGCGTGCGTAATCTATCACAAAGTTTTTGAGGGTAATATTTTCGCAATCTTGCAGATAAAAAGGCAGCACCCGCCCAATGCAGGTTAGCTGCGCGCCTTTGCCATCAATCACCAAGTTTTTCTTGCCAAACACGGGGAACGCGATATCTTTTAAGCCATAGTCATTGTTGGACAAATAGCAAAATTTTTGATGCGCAAAGGTGGTGGTTAGGCGGTATTCTTCCCGCGCGAAGGTCAACACGCGCAAGGCGCCATTGTCTTGTAACAGGGCTTGATTGATGCAATACACCGCGTCTTGCAATACGCTTTCTTGCATTGTTTGATTGGTAATCATCCGCTCTTGCATGGCAAAAACTCCTTTTCTGGCTTCATTTGATGACGGTATGGGTATCGATATAGTCAAACACGGTTTGCACTGCCTTGTCAGAATATTTGTCGGGCAAAATAGAAATCACAGGATACTGCGCTTTATCAGGGTCTACAAAATCGAACAGCTTGCAATGGCGCAAGAAACCTTCTTCTGCCACACTACCCGTGTTGCCGCCCAGATGGTCAAGGTTTAAAATACAATCGGT
This sequence comes from Faecalibacterium sp., assembly GCA_044426225.1. Lineage (GTDB taxonomy): Bacteria > Bacillota > Clostridia > Oscillospirales > Ruminococcaceae > Faecalibacterium. The sequence goes on from JAWXUQ010000039.1 coordinate 4,803, forward strand.
AGCAAGGTTGTTGCCTAGGTTGATATGCTCTAGCGTCAAGCCCTTCCAGTCAAACCCTGGCACCACATGCACATCGTTGAGGCGGAATGCATCTAAGTAGCAACTAAAAAATGGGTCTGGATGGTGACTTTCAATCTCGATGGTGGGGTCAATCGCACGCACCGCATCGTGCAAGCATTTCATCGACGCCCGCATCACATGGCGCTCGCCATAGAAAAAGTCAAACTTAAACTTTCGCACCCCCATCTGCGCAAGCGGGGTCAGCACTGCTTTGTAATGTTCGGTCAGCGCACCACTGGGTTTGTAGTAATAGCGGTTCAACCGCATCGCCTTAGGCACAGGCTCGAACAGCTCTGGTCGTTCCTGCACAATGGGCGCGCAGGTTGGCACCGATGGAATGCCCACCCAAAGGCTGGGCACAAAGCCGCGCTGGGAAATTTGCGCCATTAGCCCTGCAAAATCGGGGAACTTTTTGGCATCTGGTTTCCAATAGCCATCCGTCCAATCGTCTGGGGATAAAATCTCTTGCCAACCATCGTCTAGCGTCAGCTTGCCCTTGGGCAGGCCAAGCTTTTCAATACGATCCATATAATCCAGCACAAATTTTTCGTCCAACACTTCACGCTGGTTCTTGCCTGTTTGTCCTGTTTGCTTAGATAGTATCCCCTGCTCTACCCAAGTGACATACTCTGGCAAAAACCAAAAATCTTGCCGCACAACCTTTGCTACCTGGGGAATCTCCACAAGGCTGGCGTATTCTTGCCATTTTTCGGTATCACTGCGGGTATCGTCCATCACCAGCAGCTTTTGCCCTGCGGGAATGGTAACGGTAACCGTTTCACCGTCTGATGCAATCACGCCGCCCTTATCGGTCAAAAAGAGCGCCATGGTATCCCAAACCGCTACACCGTCGGGGCCAGAGGTGCCGCCCTCGTAGTGTGCCACGTCGTATTCGTAGGCACCAAGCGCATAATAGGCATTGGTGAACCCGCTCGAACGGAAGGGCAGGTAGGACGCACCGCCGCGTGCAAAGGTATAGGTATTAGGCCCTTGTATTATCTGGCTCATATAGAGTTCCTTTCTAATCAAATCTTCAACTCAAATCTTCAGCTCAAATCTTTGGCGCGTTGTAGTTCCATTCCATCTCGCTCTTAGGTGAAAGAGCGAACATTTGGTTGATGATGCGACCCAGCGCGTGTGTTTTTGCTGCTTGATATGCTGCATCGTCCCACAGGTTCACCTTCTCACAAGGGTCGTTGTTTAGGTCATATAACTCGCCATAGTCGCGGTTGACATAATAAATCGTCTTGATGCCATCTTCAATGATGCCCTTCATATCATGCGCTTCCATGTATAAATGGTCACGCGTACTGACAGACACGCCAGACCAATACGCATCATACGGGTGGCGCTCCATCCCATCGCAAATTTGTTCGCTTGCGTTTGCCACCGTCAAACAGGTCGATGCAATGTCTATATTGGTGACGTAATCTTTAACCAGCTTGCCCTTAAAATCGGCAAGCGGTGGTTTAACAATCAGGGGAACCCGCATCAGTGCTTCGCTAAGATATTGCGCCTTACTGACAAGGCCAAATTCGCCCATAAAATCGCCATGGTCGCTTGAATAAACAATCATGGTGTTATCATACTCGCCTTTTTCCTTTAGCATAGCGATGACCTCGCCAATTTTTGCGTCAATCAGGCTCATGTTTGCATAATAGGCACGCTTTGTTTTTAAAAAGGTTTCCTCGCTATATTTGTCTGTATAGGCCTTGGGGTTTAGCTTTTCGTAAATTGCTGGTTTTACTTTGCGCGCTTCGCTGGTGGCACCTTGGTGGGTTAAATCGTCTAGTGCATATAAATCGGCGTATTCGGTGTCTTCGCAGTCGTATGGCTGGTGTGGCCCTGGGAAAGAGAGCGTCATATACCATGGCTTTGCATTTGGGTCGGCATGGGTTTCGTCAATATGCTGTGCCAGCCAATTACGCCCTGTTTCACCAATAAAGTGGTCAATGTGGTAGCGGATATCACCCTTCCACGCGCCACCAATGATAAGGCTATCATCACTGAGTGCGGGTAGGTCAGTCACGCCTTGCTGCGCCAAAAAGGCAAGATAGGGCGCAATGTTATCCGATGCTGGGGCGGTCGGAAAGTGCCCATCTACAATGCATTCAAAGTCGTGCCCACGTGCAACGGTCGAGCCCGCAAAATGCTGCTTGCCCACCACGGCGGTGTAGTAGCCGCTTTCTTGCAGGCGGGTCATGTAGGTTTTTTCGGTGTCGGGCAGCATGCTGATATAAGTCGGGCATTCGCACCGTGTGGGGTATTTGCCTGTCATAATTGCCGCGCGGGAGGGCACGCAAGAGGGATTGGAACAATAGGCATTTTCAAAAAAGACACTATCGTCAATCAGTGCATCCAGATGCGGGGTGCGAATGGTTGGGTTGATGCAAGAAAAGGTGTCAAATTTTTGCTCGTCCGTCATCAGAAATAAAATGTTTGGTTGCTTCATCAGTTCCTCCTCGTAGGTTACAATCACGCAAATTACAAAAAAGCCAGCTTTTGCAATCCGCTCGTCACGACAATTCAAAAAGACAACGGTTGCAACTATATAAAAGATGCGTTTTATCGCCTATTCAAATGGTGCAACAATACAGATTACGAAAAGCTGGCTGTGTATCGTTTTAGAACATGGTTTAAATATCGTCAATATCTGCAGCGTCAAAGCCATCGAGATATTCTTTTTGGACACTTACCATGTCCTTTGCGAGGTCTTTGATTTGGTCTGGGGTTAGCACACTGTGTGCCACAGGGTCTGCAAGATATGCCCAGTATACACTGCGGGCATCGCGGTTGATGACGGCATCTGCAGCAAGGCGGTGCACGCTGATTTCCATGCTAGAAAGTGCTGCAATCTGGGCGGGGATGCTGCCATAATGACAGGGCTGTACACCGTTTTTGTCCACAAGGCAGGCAACCTCTACACAGGCATCGGCGGGCAGATTTTCAATCAAGCCATGGTTGATGACATTGCCATAAATTTTTGCGGGCACACCTGTTACCATTGCGTTAATAATTTCGGGGCCATACTCAATGCTAGGCTCTGGCAGTTCTAGTGTGCCAGCCTTTGCTTGCTCTAAGTATCCGTTAAAGCGTGCGGTGGAACGTTTGATGTTCTCTTTGAACACATCCACCGTGATGCCATATTGCTCGCGCAATTCTGCGGTGCGCAGATAGAATGGCACATACTCGCCAAGGTGCTGGCTGGATTCTGTCACCATATAACCCACGCGCCCCATTAGGTCAACGCGTGTTTTGCCAAGGGTGGCAAAGACGCGCTCGCCGCTATCTGGCTCGTTAAATAGTTCGTCTTTTTTTGCTTTTAGCAGTGGGTACAAATCCTCGCCATTGCGCTCGAACTTATAAATAAAGCTTTGGTGGTTGATACCAGCGGCATCATAGGTTACTTCCTCATAGGGTACGCCAACGGCGTTTGCCATCTGCTTGGTGGTTCCTTGTACGCTATGACAAAGGCCAATAAAGGGCACTTTGCTCACACGGTTTGCAACCATCACATTAATCTGCTGTGGGTTGGTATAATTCAACACGATTGCATCTTTTGCACTTACGTCCTCAATCATTTTGAGCATACGCTCGAGGAACACGCCAGTGCGCAAGCCGCGCGATACACCAGCAACGCCACAGGTATCGCCAACGGTTTGGTAGAGACCGTACTTCTGAGGTACTTCCATATCCACCACCGACGCATCGTAACAGCCGATTTTGGTCAGGTGCACAATAAAGCTTGCATCACGCAAGCTATCTTCCATCGAAAGGGTATATTCTACTTGTTTGCTGTGCCCTGTTTTCTCAAACAGATAGCTCAGCAATACTTTCAAATTTTCCAAGCGCTGCGCATCAATGTCCATAAATGACAGTTCACAGTCTTGCAGGGCGGGCTTTTGCAGGATGTCGCTGACAAGCTTAAAGGTAAAACCAAAGCTACCCGCACCAATAAATGATATTTTTTTCGACATTGATATGCACCTCCTATAAGATAAATGGATTGATTAGCCCTTGATGCCCGTTGTCGCAACGCCTTCTACCAAGTATTTCTGGAAGAAAATAAAGATCAACGCAACTGGAATGAGCGACAAGGTAGACATTGCGAACAATGCGCCCCAGTCACTTTGCACGGCTGGGTCAGAGAACATTTTAATCGCGATAGCAAAGGTATAATTTTCTGGAGAGCTGAGGTAAATCATAGGGTTTAGGAACTCCTGCCAGCGCCAGCAGAACGAGAAAATGCAAGAGGTAATCAGCGCAGGCGAGGTCAAGGGCAACAAGATGTGGAAATAAACTTGTAATTTGCCACAGCCATCAATCGTTGCTGCTTCGTCTAATTCAAATGGCAGACCGCGCAAGAACTGCATGTTCAAGAACACAAAGAAAGGTACTGCACAGAAATAAGGCACAACAAGTGGGAGAATGGTGTTGATCCAACCAAATTGTTTGAACATTAAGTATTGTGGAATCAACAGCACTTGTTCGGGTAGCATCATGGTTGCCATGAGCACCATAAACCAAAAGCCTTTGAATTTAAAATCGATGCGGGCAAAGCCATACGCTACAACAGCAGAAGAGGAAACTGCACCAATGGTGGCAAGCACAGCAATTACAAACGAATTTTTAAAGAAAACCGCAAAGGTATTGCCACCAAAGCCCGCCCAACCTGTGACATAGTTTTGCCACTGCAAGGTTTCTGGGATCAGGTTAGCCGCATCTGTCAAAATCTTGGTATTTTCTTTCAACGAGCTTGCGACCATCCAAATAAGAGGATATAACATGATAATCGCCAAAATCATAACGGGAATATGGTATTTTAGCGATTTAATCCAAGAAGAACGATTGTTAAACATTATTTGCCTCCCTTATTTTCATAATAAACCCAGCTTTCAGAAGAGCGGAAAATTAAAAGCGAGAACAAACCAATAATCATAAGCAGTACCCATGCAAGCGCACTGCCGTAACCCATTTTAAAATACACGAACGATTGCTGATAGGTATAAAGCGAGTAGAACAAGGTTTTATCCAATGGGCCGCCGCCGGTAATGATATAGCTTTCATTAAAGGCTTTAAACGCATTGATTGTTTGCATGATTAAGTTAAAGAAAATCGTTGGGGTAAGCATTGGCAGGGTGATGCTGGTGAATTTGCGCAACGGCGAAGCACCGTCGATGGTGGCTGCCTCGTAATAGCTGACGGGGATTTGCTTTAAGCCAGCAATAAAGATAAGCATGGATGCGCCAAACTGCCAAACACCAAGCAAAACGATAACAGCCATTGCTGTTTTGGTGTTGCCGATCCAAGATGTGGTCGACTCAATACCGACGATGGCAAGCAATGCATTGATTAAGCCATCTGAACCAAAAATCTGTTTCCACATGATGGCAACCGCAATGCTACCGCCCAGCAAAGAGGGCAGATAATATGCTGCACGGTAAAACCCTAAGCCCTTGCGCTTTGAGTTTAAAATCATTGCAACGGCAAGTGCAAACGCCAAACGCGCGGGTACCAGCAAGAAAACATACGAGAAGGTCGCTTTGAGCGCCGCCCAAAAGCTATCGTCTGTTAGCATGCGCTGAAAATTTTGAAAGCCAACAAACGAGGGGGTAGACATGCCATTATAATCGGTAAATGCCAAAACGAGCGATGCGCTCATTGGGATAAACGTAAATACGAACAATCCAATTAGCCAAGGGGAAATTGCAATATAACCAACCGCATTATCGCTTAATTTCATTTTGGGTTTTTTCATAAAAGCCTCCATTTTGCAAAAGCGCAAACAGTAATACATAAAAAAGCTGGGAGCTTAGTCTACGACCGCACTCCCAGCCTGATATTTATTATGCCTGTGCGTCAATTAGAATCTGCGCTGCGTTGGTCATGAATTTCTCTGCGGCATCTGCTGCGGAGCTTTCACCGTATAGGGTTTCTGCCACTGCAGTTTTGAATGCTGTAACAACTTCCGAAGAGCCCATTGGCCATGGAGAAGTGATCGACTGTGCGTAATCCATTGCGAATTCGATGTAGTCATGAACCATCTGGTTGTTTGCATCCAAGTCTTGTTTTACTTCGTCTGCAATTTCGCTGTTGATGGGCACACCACGGCGACCAGCAAGCACTGCGTTAAAGCCACTGTCGTTGGTCCACATGTTAATATAGTTTGCTGCATCATCTTTGTATTCGCATTTTGCAGGGATAGCAAGCAGCTGAGAAGGTTTAATGTAAACGCCTTTGGTTGGGCCAGTGCCAGGAATGATGGTCAGGGTGCAAGGTTTGTCCAGTACAGTGACAACGGCAGCTACGCTATCCGACCAGATGGCGTCAAGTGCTGCGTTGTCTTTGGTGAACTGGCTGTCCTCTGCATTGAGTTCCTGCGAGAGAAGCTCAATATTGGGGATTGCGCCGCCATCTTGCAGGCGTTTTGCACGCTCTAGATAGCTCTGCAAATCAGCCGCTTCGAAGTTTAGTGCACCATCTTTAAAGAGCAATTTGCCAGCAGAACGCAGTTCAGACTCAAACATAGGGGTAGAGTTTGCATAGAACTGTAGGGTGGTTGCGTATTTACCAGTTTTTTCGGTAAACTCAAGCTGCCATGCTTCGAATTCGTCAAAGGTAAAGGTTTCGTCTGGTGGGGTCATGCCTGCGCCTTCGATAAGCTCCGTGTTGCAGATGCAGCAAAGTGCATTCGAACCAACGTTAATGGCATAAAGGCTACCATTTACATAGCCGCCGTCGAGCAGAGACGAATCCACGTTGGTGGTATCGATAAAGCCGCTTTCGATGTATTCATCAAGAGGAGCAAGTAGGCCGTTGCCTGCATACTGGCTTAGCATGCTGAAATCTTGACGCATGATATCTACAAGCTCACCACTTGCAGCAAGAACGGTCATTTTATCCCAGTAGTCAGCCCAAGATAGATAGGTGGATTCAATGGGGATACCAGTTTGTTCGGTGTAGTAATCGCCTGCAGCGATGGTGTATTCATGCACCGATTCAGTGCCCCACCAACCAGCGGTTAGGCCAGGTGCAGTACCAACTTCGCTGCCAACACTAGAATCTTCACTGCTGCTGTCGCTCGAAGTGTCAGTAGAAGTAGTGCTTGTGGTAGAAGTAGTGCTAGAATCGCTGCTGCAAGCAGCAAAAGCGGCGGCAGCGGTGCTTACGCCTGCAAGCTGTAGGAAATTACGACGAGAAATCTTTTTCATAAGTAAGGCTCCTTTTTATTGTGTATTCGTGCGAACATCTGTTCTTCAATAATTGCATTATATCGAATTTTTTTGACAGGCGAAAGGAAAAGAACTGCGCCAAAACCCCAAAAAAACAACTTCAAAGTAGGCTGACCCCCATTTTCTTTTCAAAACCCCAAAAACTTGACAAATCTCTAGGAAAAGGATACAGTATAAATAATATCATTTCAACCTCAGAATCCATTTTAAGCAACTTCGCCAAAAAAACAAACACTTATTTGTACAAGACGGTAATGCCGTTTTACGATACATTGCAGAGGGTAAAAAGATGCGCAAGCCATGGATCAATCGGGCAGGGCAAGCCAAAGAAAAAAGCATAAAAAACACTTTAATGCACATCTTGATTGCCTGTGCACTCGCCATTTTATTGCTAAGCTTAATTGCAATGTTCTTTTTTTATCAAAAATCGCTGGATAAAATCTCTGCGGTAAACGAGCAACTCAACCAAGTGGCCGTTACACAAATTGATGCTGTCATCAGTGGCACCTGCAAAGAGTATCTAGATCTTTTCATCAATACCGCCACCAGTACTTATTTAGAGCTTGTCGCAAATGACACGGCAACCGCATATGAATACAGTGTTGCCCAACTCGCATGGGAAGAAAGCGTTTCCACCAGCATTGCATGGATGCCCTCTTATATGCGCAGCGTTGTTGTAATTGATATGGACAGTACTGTTTACAGCTGGGGGCGCGTCGTACCCAGCGAAACACAGGCATTTTTACTAGATCTAGTCGCGCAGGAAAACATCTCGCAGCTGGGCGATATTGAATACTTTTTTGTCGGTGAAGAAGGCAACGAATACCTCATTGCAATCCGCGCACTGCGCAATATCAATGCCTTTAATCTGTCTACCGTTGGTTATGCTGCCACTATTTTAGATTTTGACGCCATTGTACAAAGCGCATATCTCAGCAATATTGACCTTGGCGATGGAATCGTTTGTGCCTATCTTGACGACCAACTGATTTATGTTTATCCACAAGAAAGTAGCACCGACCTGATTGCTCTCGCCGATATCGATGCATTGAGCGAGCAGTATCGCACAGATGGGAATTCTTATCTGGTCAGCGATGCAACCATCGACGGCACCAATATTCGCATTTGCACCTTTCAAAATATCAGTGCCTCGCAACAGATGCTATTATTCGCATTTATCGGCTGCGTCATTGTTGTGGCGCTCGGTAGTATTTTTATCGTAATATACAGCAATGCGCATGTCTCACGCCTATTGCGTCGCCTAGAATATTTGACGGGGCTGATTAACAGCATCTTTGCAGGTGGAACGTATCACCATGATATAAAAATTGACATTGAGCCGTTCTCGCACCCACAAGTTGACGAACTTACCACGGTGGCGAAGGCCTACAAAGAGGTACACGAGAAAACAAACACCCTGATTACCGAAAATCTAATGCGTAAACTGTTATACCAAGAGCAGCAATTTATGATGTTACAATCACAGATTAACCCGCATTTCTTATACAACACACTAGACACCATCGAAGTACTTTCGCAAGACCCCAACAAGCGAAAAACGGTTAGCGATTTAGTCGCTTCCCTTTCTGGAATTATGCGCTATTCTCTGTCGAAGGATATGCTCTCGCATGTATCAGAGGAGCTGCAAATTTTACGCCAATATATGATTATACAGCGCACCCGCTTTGCAGACCGCTTGCTGTTTTCTGCCACCATTGTACACGGCTGTGAGAACATTGAGTTGCCGAAAATGATTCTGCAACCGCTGATTGAAAATGCAATCCAATATAGTGTAGAACGTAAAGGTGTGCCTTCGCACATTCGCCTGCGGATTTACACCTACAAAGAAAATCTATATATCACCGTAATCGATACTGGCATTGGCTTGCCAGATAATGTATTAGATTGCTTATTGCGCCGTGATTTTGCTGGATTACCAGGGCATGGGCTTAAAAACGTGTTGATTCGGCTTGAAAATATTTTTGGCGAAAATTTCACGCTACAAGTACATACCAAAAAAGACCAATATACCGCGTTCCGCATTTGTTTGCACAATCAAACGCAATTCCGCGATGAGACCTTAACGATATTTTAAATGCATTCTATCGCCCGAGATAAAAACTGCCACACACAATAAGGGAGAGCAACATGAAAATTTTGATTGCAGATGATGAACGTATCCTGCTGGACTTTATGAAAGAGCGCATTGAAACGATGGACTTGCCATTTGACCGCGAAATTTTTTGTGCACAGGACGGCAAGGCTGCCTATCAGATATTGTGCAGCACCCCCATTGATTTGGCGATTGTCGATATTGTTATGCCCGAAATGACAGGCTTGGCGCTGATTGAAAAAAGCAAGGCCAACCCGCTGTTATATACAGAATTCGTTGTCTGTTCTGGTTATCAAGATTTTTCGTATGCACAGCAGGCCATCCGTTTTGGCGCGTTCGATTACATGGTAAAACCAGTAAACGAAGATGTGCTTTACGAAATGCTAGTGCACGCCAACAACAAACACACTGGCCGCAACGACAGCCTAAGCACACGTGGCGCAAGCTATAGCGCGCTTGCCAATAAGTTGCTAGAAGAAATTGAAGAAAATTTAGAATGCCCAGAGCTATCGCTAAAATGGCTGTGTCAAACACGCCTGTATATCAACGAAATCCACGCAGGGCGGGTGTTCACCAAGGAAGTCGGAGTTAAATTTAGTGATTACGTAAAAAATGCACGCTTGCAAAAAGCAGTGATTTTACTGGAAGAGAACGTCAACTGCTCGATTACCGAGACAGCTTGTGTGCTGGGCTATGAGAATAACCCTGATTATTTTATTGAAATCTTCAAAAAGAAATATCAGATGACCCCGAAACAATATCAAAAATTCTTAAAACAACAGGGCTAGGCTAGCCGAACCGACTCAAAGAAAAAATGCCTTTCTTGACTGCAAGCCACGGTAAGTGTGGTGCGGTCGGAAAGGCATTTTCTTGTTTTTACATCATAGGCGAAAGCGCATGATAATAACACAGCTTAACCATCTAGATGATATAATGCTTAGCGGATAGGTGTTACCTTTAACAGCACACTTTCATGGGGTGCAAGCGCCTGTGAGGTATAGCAGGTGGTAAAATCGCCTAGGTCGGCGTGTGTGTTCAGATTGCGCACTGCAAATTTTTTGCCCTTGATGACATAAATATTATCGCTGACCTCGTTTGTGATACAAAGCGCTGTAAAATCAAACGAAATGCCGTCCACTGGTGCATCTGTGTTGTTAAGCAGCAATGCAGCAAAGCTGCCGTCGGCAAGTGGCTTTGCCCAAAGCTCTAGTGCTGGGGCTGTCTCGAAAACCGCTTCGCCATCCAGTGTCTTTTTCCAGATGCGCCGCCCTTGCACGCCCAGCGTATCTTGGTTTATCGCAATGACTTCTTCGTTTGTGATAATCTCGATGGTTCGCTCGCTCATGGTGCGCAAATCGTTACCCAGCATTAAGGGCGATGCCATGACACACCACAGATTAAACTGGGAGGCACCCTCGACATCGTTGATGCCAGGGTCGCCCACCACGCACATTTCTGCGTCGTTCCACGCGCCTTGCCCAGCAAAGTCAGCACTGCGATTGGAAAGGTTCGCACACTCATAAATACTGGAAAACTGCCCTGGGGTGTTCCAGCGCGCGCCGCAAGGATTGGCGGTATTTTCACTGGTGGCAATATCTCCACTAATGCGCCACATATGCGCCGCTTGGTGCTGCCAGCCATCGAAGTGATAGTTGCTAATGCTATATACCGTTTCGCCACCGCTGTTGTCCATAAAATATTTATGGCGCAAGTACATCCAACGTGCATAATCGAACATATCGCTATACTGGTAGGGGCGATAATCACATTGGTCAATCTTCAAAAAGGTCAAGCCCCAATCACGGAATTGTTCATAGTGGGTTGCTTCGTTCCACTTTGCACCGATTGGCTGCGACATACAATCGCGGTCGCCAGGTGAGATATGCAAACCGAGTTCGATACCCATTTCTGCCGCTTTTTTTGCCATTCGGCGCACGCCATCCTTGCCGCCCATCAGTACGCTGGGAATCATCGCGCCTGTTTCATCAAGGAAATTCTCTCGCCAACCGCCGTCTATCACGCAGGTGGCATAGCCAAGGTCTTTGAGGCTCTTACCGTCTTTTGTGATTGGCTTTGCCATGGTTTCTAGGGTTTCGGTGATGTTGTTTACATTCACCTTACGCAAGAAGCAGTTCCAGCTGTTCCAGCCCATCGGCGGCGTTTTTGCAAGTGGCGATTTCTCACTGCGCGCCACGGTAACATCACAGGCGGCGCAAAGCGCACCTGTATCGGCATCGATCGCCTTTACCAGCACATTGCCTTCTTGCAGCAAACCAACCAACACACCATGTTCTGTGGGGGTGATAGAAACAATTTCTTCAGGTGCAAGCGCCACCTTCGCCGTAGGGTGCACCAAGGTTTCACAAACCCAGTTCACTTGTTTTTTCTGGTTGATTACGCTCAGCGCAAATTCTTCTTCTGGGAAGCCGCCATATAGCTCATGGCTGAGCGTCACGCTGCCCTCCGTGCGGAAATTTGTGGTTTCGTGCCCATAATATACCATGCCATTTGCCACCGCAAAGGCACGGGTACTGTAACGTGTATAGGGGGCAAGCCCTGTGATGGTCTCGCAAAGGGTGCCGTCAGCCGCGGGCGTGGCATAGGTGACGATATCTGCAATCGTTGGCACGCCCGTAGCCGACGAAACAAAACCCGCCTGTGTGATGGGGTATTTGCCCACCGCCATGATGCGTTGGGTGGCAAGGGCGCTATCTTGAGTGATTTCGGTAATGTAGTATGGCGCAAAGTTGAAGCGGTTAAAAACAGGGCGCTCGGAACAATCGATAAAATCTAGGACAGCGCGGCATACGGTTGCATCTTCCGTTGGGGCATCGCCCGTGCGCAGCACCATGGTATGCGCGGTATCTGCAAGGTCATACGTCTCGTATAACAGATGATAGGCCTTGCTGTTGTTGGTGTTTTTATCCGTGGCATTATCCGCAAAGGATGCCAATCTTTCCCCAATGCTTTGCGCAGCCTCTAGGCGCGGGCGGTAAAAGCTAACAGGAATTGCATCGCCGCCATCAATCGTAATGGTTGCGTCACCGCCATAGCTATCTGCCAACACAAACACGCGTAAATTTTTGCCGTGAAAGGCAAGGGTTGCCGTTTCGCCGCTGCATTTTGTGCCGTGGGCATCAGTGTTATAAAGCACTTGGTTTTTGCGCACATCCGCAATGGCCTGGTCCCCTGGGTAGGCGTTGTAATATTGCCAATTTTCGCTGTATACAATGCGCTGTTCTAGTGTTTCGTCGTTGATGACTTCATCTTCCCATGCGGTTGCAGGTTGCATTACAGATGGGCCATCTTGCGCTACGTTGTTACAATTTTGCATAAATTTCCTCTTTCTTTATTTGTCTACGCTTGTTCTATTATATGGTAATGGTTGGGTTTTGGATGGTGAGCTGCCATTTGTTTAAGTTTTGGTACTTGGCAAGCTGCCAAAAATCTTTGAGCGCGGTGTAGGGTTTGTAAATAACGCTAACGGGTGTTTTTGGTTTGCGGTTCATAAAATGAACATTACCAAATTCGCGTGCCCAGAAATAACCATAACGCATATTCACTTCGGTTGTATCCCAACTTACCTCACAGTTATAATTGGTGCGCAACATAAAATCTCGCATACGCTGTTTTAAACTGTTTAGCAATGTATAACTGCTTAGGTTTGCAAAAATGAGCAGCATATCAATGCCAGCTTCTTTTACGTAGTCTAGTTCATATAGTACTTTTTCTTGTGTGGCAGCAGCGCGCCCAGGCTGACTCATTCCGTCTGAATTGCCCCAAGTGCACATCACTGTATATAAATCGCGCTCTATTTTAACCGGATAACGTAAACGATCAAATGCTTTTACGGCTAGCTGGCGTTCCTGCTCGCCACCCGCAAAACCAATTGCCCAGTCCGCCCAGCACCAGCGGTATTCTTCGGGGGATACATTTTGCTGCACCGTCCAGCCAGTGTTAGAAACACCTTGCGCATTGACGCAGAACATCCCTGTAAATACGCCAGATTGGTTAACACATTTGTGAGATTCTTTTACTAAGATAAAGCCACCTTGTTTGCCCTCTATCGAAATGCCACTTGCCCAAGTGATGGTATCAGCCCCAACAAATTCCTCTTTTAAAATGGGCGTTTCGTAAGAGTTTCTATTTTGCGTGTCTGTATAATATCCAAAGGCAAAGCACTGTTTGCCCGCAGTAGCAACGGGCATAAAATCCACAACATCATCTTGTCGCATCGGTGCAAGCGTCATATCACTTGCGTCATGGTTTGCTACTAATTCCCCCACATGGCACAGTGAAATTTGCGCAGGGAGGGTATCCTCTTGCGCAAACGACAAGGTGAATTTTTCGCCCAGATAAAACAATTGTGGGATATCAAGTGGCGTGTTTTCGGCATACGTCAACATACGCTTCTTTCCATTGTTTAAACATAAACGCTCCTTTCTCGGAAAAAACAAAAGAGATAGATTGCATGGGCTTTCCTGACGAGTGCTTTTCCTCGCGTCAGTCGATACCACACGAAGCCAAACGCCCTCTTTATAAATTGACTTATTTTAAGTATAGCAATCTCCCTAGAAAAATCGAGGGAAAAACCTGTATACTTTGCCCAAAAAAATGAGATTTTGAAGCAAACCATGCAGTTGTTCCAGAACAAGCGACAAAACTGCCAGTTCACTTTACTTAATTATCCCTCACAGGGGGTGCTTTTGCACTGTCCGTACAAATTGGGGCTGTTCAAAACAAAAACAAGCAAAAGAATTGTCTCTGAGCATTACGCCTCGGAGATTTTTCTTTCGCTTGTAATAAACTGTTCTTTTAAAAGGATGGGGGTCCCATTTTGGTCACCGACAAATGCAATTGCATTTACACCACACAGTAGCGATACCAACACGGCAACACCAAGGCACTGCAAAAACAACCACCCTGCTCATCAAGGCAAAGCGGAACAGTCAAGACCGTTCTCTACAAAAGCTACCGCGAAAGACAAAACCACATTTTGCACAAACAAATTTCTTTTAAAAATATATCTACAATCGTAAGATTTTATCAAATTTCTCTGCGTATGTGGTCAAACATGTGGTCAAACCCTTATTTTGCCCTTTCAAGGCTAGAATAGAAAGCGTTAGAAAAAACAAAGGGGCTGTGACGAAATAGCTCCACAAAAAAACAAGGACTTTACGTTGAAAACAGCGCAAAGTCCTTGTTTTTTGTGGTATAATTGAGTTGATGAAAAAACAAAATACCGTGTATAATTATCGCACAAATTCACGGAATGTGCAACTGAAATTTGATGAAAGTTTCGCAGAAAAAAGAATCCCTGAAAATGACCTAGTACGGCTCTTAGATGAAATCGCAGAGGAAGTAGAAAGCCCTCTCGAAAGAGCACTCAAACGGAAAGGTCGGAAACATGGGACAAACCCTTACACACTATTAAGAATAATCTTATATGCAGCGGCTGAAAACATCTCGTCTAGCAGAGAAATTGTAGAACGCTGCAATAGAGATATTAATTACATCTGGCTTTTGAATGGCGAAGACGCTCCAAGTTATCGAGCAATTTGCCGTTTTAGAACAGGTGTATTAAGCGAGTGCAGCGAAGAAATATTTTATGCACTCGCTCACAAATTGCAAGGACGAGGCGAAATAAATTTTGAGCACTTATTTGTAGATGGCACAAAAATTGAAGCAAATGCAGGCAAGTATAGTTTCATCTGGAAGAAAAGCACCAATAAATTTGAAATACGCGTAAAAGTGAAATTGGAAAAACGAATTGGCGAACTAAGTGCAGTCTATGGCATTACTGAAACGGATGAATTTGAATTTTATAACAAACTAAGAGCGATGCATCCAGAATCGTTTGTGCATGGGCGCGGCAAGCGAAAAAAGCAATTACAGCGTGATATTGAAGAATTAGATGCATTGATGACAAGAAAAATTAAGTACGAGGGCTACCAAGATACATTTGACGGTAGAAATAGCTTTTCCAAGACAGACCCAGACGCTACCTTTATGCATATGAAAGAAGACCATATGCGCAATGCGCAGCTCAAGCCTGGTTACAATATACAATTTGCAGTAGAGGGTGAATACATTACAGGCGTAGATGTTTCGTCCGAACGAAGCGACCAGCTGACGCTCATCCCATTACTCAATAGGATGGAGGAAAACGGTGTAGTCTACCAAGACGTAACCTGCGATGCAGGATACGAGAGCGAAGAAAATTACACCTTCTTTGAAAACAAAGATACCGAATGTTATATAAAGCCACTGAACTACGAGCGTAGTAAAACGAAGAAGTTTAAGAGCAATATGGCTTTGCGTGAAAACATGGAGTACGATGAAGTCAAGGATGAATATACTTGCCAGAACGGCAAAAAGATTCGCCCAGTTTACGAGGGCAAACGAAAGAGTAAATCTAATTTTGTCAGCACGGTTACTTATTACGAATGCGAAAGCTGTGAGGGGTGTCCGCACAAGAAAAATTGCACGAGAGCAAAAGGCAACCGAAAGATGCAAGTATCCAAAAAATTCGTAGAACAACGGAAAGCTTCGCTGGAACGGATTACTTCACCGATGGGGGTTCTATTAAGAATGAATCGCTCCATCCAAGCCGAAGGTGCCTTTGGCGTAGTGAAGTACGATTATGGCTTTGATCGCTTTGTGCACCGTGGGAAAAAGAAGATTTTTAACGAAATCTTGATTGTAGCGATAGGTTACAATGTTAGGAAATACCACAACAAGTTGCAGCAAAATCGCACTGGTTCGCAATTGCACGAAAAAGTTATTGCTTAAACGAAATGGAAAACTGAAAAGTTTTTAACATTTGAGCGACAGCTTAGCTTTGCTATGTTGAAAAAGCACGCTACTTCGTCTGATTTGCAGAACGTTGCAGATATATTAATCTTAAAGACGCAGAAAAAAGGGCTGTAACGAAATTTTCATTTCGTCACAGCCCCTTTTTTGTAGTAAATCAGTATATAAATCGTGCAAACAAAAGATTTTTACTTGAATTAACAAGATATTTGTCGTATAATAATATTATTGATAGTTATATGTTAAGACAATGTAGGATTATA
>JAWXUQ010000040.1:0-20979 GCA_044426225.1 Faecalibacterium sp.
CACAAATGATGCTTGTGTCGCGCTTTGGTGCACTGCAAATTGCACAGCGGTCATTTTCGGTGTAATCCATACAGACGCTACAATGGTGCAGTTTCGTGTGGGCATTTTGAATGGCAAGGGCAAGATTTTGTGCGTCTGAGGGGGTCATGCCTAATACTTGGTAGGCCATGCGGGTCGCGCCTTTTCGCCCAATGCCGGGAAACTTAGAGAATTCTTCCACTAATTTTTCAAGGGGTGCGGCAGTTGTTGCCATAATGAGTCCTCCTTGGGCGAGTTCTTATAGACCAGGAATGTTCATGCCACCAGTTAGCTTGCCCATTTCGGTAGAAGCTGCTTCATCAACGATTGCAACCGTTGCATTATAAGCGGCAGCCACTAGATCTTCTAACATTTCAATGTCATCGGGGTCAACCACTTCTGGTTTGATTTTGATGCTAACAACTTCATGCTTGCCGTTCATGGTTACTGTAACCATTTCGCCAGAGGCGCTACCGGTGTATTCGGTCGATTCTAGTTCTTCCTGCTTGATTTTCATGTCTTCTTGCATTTTTTGTGCTTGGCGCATCATTGCACCCATGTCGGGGCGGCCGTAGCCTTGTGGCATTCTTGCTTTCATAATGTGTTGCTCCTTTTTATATTGTGTTAATTTTTAATAGAGATATCCACCCCTTTTGCACCCAATGCACGCAGAGCATCTTCGGCACTTGCGTTTGTAGAGTGGGCGAGGGTTGGCTCGTATGGACCAATAGAAAAACTTTCGCCGGTCGCTTGTAACAACATTTCTTTGATTAAGGCTTGGCTTGCTCTGTTTTTTCGTAAGAATTTTCGGAATACAAGGCTTCCTTCAATCAAAATGCGTTTACCTTGGCGATGTGCGACAGTGTTTTTTAGATAACTGTGCAACAAGGGGTCTTTTTCTGATATCATTTTCTGAATGTCAGCCCAAAGTGGGAAGGGTTGCAATGATTGTGTGTCGTCGTTATCTTCCGTTTTTGGAACTGGGCGCTCTACCAGATCAGGGTTTTGCCGGCGTGTTTCTAGTGCCGAAAGAATAGTTTCATTTTTATCAATTACCGCCTTTGCTTGAGAAAGTGCAGAGGTTTGCGAGGGCGCACTAGGTATTACTGGTGTAGTTGGTGCGTTGAATGATAGGGGTGGCGCATCGTCATCAAGCGGGGCACCAAACTCTTCTTCTGGTGCGGGCGGGATTTCTGGCTCTGTTGTTGTGATTGGCTGTGCCTCGATTGGTGTGGGTGCGGTTTCGGGGATAGCGCTAGATGCCGGCGCGTGCACAACGGATGTCGATAGGATAGGCGCTTGTGTGGTTGGCGTGCTGATAAAAGGCTCGGGCGCTACCGCTGCAACGGGTGCGCTTGCAAAGGGGAGTGGAGCGGCAAGGCTGTTAGGCGCTGCGGGCGGCGCAGTTGGATAAGCAGACTGTTTTACCACAGGTGCAGGTTCTGCCAAAGAAAACAGCGCAAGCTCTAATTCAATACGTTGGTCGCCACCACGGGACATTTTTTCAAGGGCGGTGCCAAGTGCGCGAATAGCATGAATGCTTTGTGCCTGTGGGATTTCTTTGCAGGTAGCAAGGTATCGTGCTTCTTCTTCGGGGGAAACACCGGTAAGCAAACTGGTTCCGTTTGGAAGAGTGGCAAGCATAAGATTGCGGTAATGTAAAATTAATTCTTCTGTTAGACGCTTTAAATCCACTGATTTTTGCCGCAATAGGGCAAGCTGCGCGAGGGCAGAAACACTATCGCCCGTGGCGATATCGTGCGAAATTTCAAATAGATAGCTTCGGTCTGTTACACCGGCCATACGGCGCACGATTTCTTCATCGATTTCATTGGTGACACCAGCACAGGTGTCTAGGATGGATAGGGTGTCGCGTGCTGCGCCATCAGCCAAACGTGCAATCAAATCAGCCGCGCCATCCGTTAAGGAAAGACCTTCTTGCGCCGCGACATATTTTGCGCGTGCAGCAAGGTCATTAGGTTGTATGCGAGTGAAATCATAGCGTTGACACCGCGAAAGAATGGTTGCTGGCACCTTTTGAATTTCCGTTGTCGCTAAGATAAACACCACATGTGGTGGTGGCTCTTCTAGTGTTTTTAGCAGGGCATTGAATGCCGCTGTCGATAGCATGTGAACTTCGTCGATGATGTAAACTTTATAATTGCAAGCACTGGGTGTATAGGCGGTTTCATCGCGTAAATCGCGGATGTTATCTACACCATTGTTCGAGGCAGCATCCATTTCAACTACATCTAGAATGCTCCCGTTTTCAATGCCGCAGCATGCCTCACACGCACCGCAAGGGTCGCCTTCGTTTGGGTGCATGCAGTTGATTGCTTTGGCAAAGATTTTAGCGCAAGAGGTCTTGCCAGTACCACGCACCCCTGTGAATAGATAAGCATGTCCGATATGTTCGGTGGCGATTTGGTTGCGCAATGCAGTTACAATTGCGGTTTGCCCAATGACATCTTGAAAGGTAAGCGGTCGCCATTTGCGATATAGTGCACGATACAAAAAATCACCTCTTCTCTCGCAAAGATTACAGATGTGGTGCAGTGCAAAACATCTGCTTAAAAGAAAAATCTTATAAAAAAGGACAGCTACATGCGCGGCTTGGCATACGAATGCAGGCTACCTGCGGCGCACAAAACTAACCACTTAAGGCTGCTTGGTTCCCCACCTGACCTGGTTCATGGCGCTTCGTCGCACAGGGCCCGCATCCGTATGCCAAACCGCGCATGGCGCTGTCCAGTACAATCTATTATAATATAAGTGTGCCCGAAATGCAAGCATAAAGCAGTGGATTTACGGTTTGCGAAAAAAAATAATCCTAGAAAATAAAAAACAGCAGCAATTGCATTTTGTTTTACGAAAGCAATTGCTGCTGTTTTGATTTGTGTTTCTAAAATAGAACAGGCTGTTTACATGGAAAATATGGAATTATTTTTGGCAAGCAGTGATAAGCGCCATTGCATATACTTCATCTGCGTTGCAACCACGGGAAAGGTCATTCATTGGTGCGTTTAGACCCTGCATGATAGGACCATAAAGAGCATAACCACCGAGACGCTGTGCAATTTTGCAGCCGATGTTGCCTGCTTCGATATTGGGGAAGATGAAGGTGTTTGCCTGGCCTGCAACCATGCTGTTGCCACATTTTAAGACTGCAACTTCTGGCGCAACCGCTGCATCGAACTGAAGTTCGCCGTCAATTGCAAAATCAGGGGCCATTGCCTGTGCAACAGCAGTTGCTGCGCGGGTTAGATCAACTGTGCCGCCCTTGCCCGAGTTACGGGTAGAGAAGCTAAGCATTGCGACTTTGGGGTCAATGCCAAAGATGCTAGCTGTCTTAGCCGTTTCAACCGCAACTTCTGCAAGTTTTTCGGCGCCCGAAAGGGTAACTTCACCAGTGGTGCGGTCAAGGCTATCGGGGTAATCAATGTTCAGTGCGCAGTCACCCATTGCGATGCGGCGAAGTGCTTCTGGTCCAAAGTCGCGGTCAAGAATAACAGAGGAGCTTACCAAGTGAGCACCTGGGCGTGTTTTGATAATCTGAAGCGCAGGGCGAACAGTGTCTGCGGTAGAATAGGTTGCACCGCCAAGTAGGCAGTCTGCGTCACCCATTTTGACAAGCATAGTACCAAAGTAGTTGCCATGTTGTAAAAGGTCTGCACATTCGCCCATGGTTAATTTTCCTTTGCGCAATTGGAACAATGTTTCTACCATTGCGCCAAACCCTTCATAATAGTTGGGATCGATGATGGTGCAACCGGAAATATCAAAGCCATGCTCATTGGCAACGCGAGGGCATTTATCTTTGCGACCAATTAGAATAACTTTCATTAAACCATCAGACACTAAGCGGCTTGCGGCCTCAAGGATACGAGGGTCATGACCTTCGGTGAATACGATGGTGCGACCGTGCTCTTTTAGATAAGCAATGAGTGGGGTGAACATATCAGACATTTTAAAACTCCTCCAGTTAATTCTTAGCGCAAGTATTAGCGTTTTACGGTGCAAAACAGCCGAATACAAGCAGTTCTTTTACGTTACTATTTTAGCACTATGTTTTGAAAAAGCAAGACTTGACATGCAATTTCTCACAAAAATTTCTTAAAAAGATTGTGTTTAATTTAACAATATAACAAAAAAGTGCTTCTTTGGGTGTCAAATAGTGATTTTTTTCATATTATGTGCAAAAGTGAGGTGTTATAAATGGACAAATAAATTTATGAATGTTCGCAAATGGATTTTTTTCTTGGCGCAAATACAAAATAAGCGGGAGGCACTACGCGATTTATATCGCCCTGCCATGGACAAATCAGCGTTAGAAATGCTGATGAAAGAAGTAGAGAAGGAGTGGTTGGCGGGATAAGCGCATTTCAAACGAAGCAAAAGGGAAGTGCGCGTATTGGTTGCTTATTAATAAGAAGAATAGTATACTACTATCAAAAGGATTTTATCGGAATGGGAATATAGAAAGAAGTGTGAGTTTTGGCAAACAAATATGAAGAAAGTCTTGGTATGCAGCCGATGCTGCCGCTGATTATCCGCATGGCAATTCCATCGGTGGCAGCGCAGATTGTAAACTTGCTATATAGTGTGGTGGATCGCATTTATATCGGTCGTATTCCGGAGGTAGGCACTACGGCGCTTGCGGGAATCGGTATTACCGCATCGCTTCTTGCGCTAATATCTGCATTTGCGCAGGTTGTGGGGGCAGGTGGTGCACCACTCGCAGCAATCGCGCTCGGCGGTGGTGATAGAGTGCGTGCGGGACGAATTTTAGGCAATGGGTTTGTCATGTTGATGTTCTTTGCTCTCATGGCGATGAGTATCTCTTTTTTCTTCATGGAACCGATTTTATATATCAGTGGTGCATCAAATGCAACCATTGATTATGCGCGCGACTATCTTTCTATCTATTTAATAGGCACGTTTTTTGTGATGATTACTGCAGGGCTGAATAGTTATATTAATTGCCAAGGCAGGCCGCAGATTGCGATGTGCTCCGTTTTGCTTGGGGCAGTCTTGAATATCGTGTTAGATCCGATTTTTATCTTTGTGTTTGATATGGGTGTGCGTGGTGCTGCGCTTGCAACGATTCTTTCTCAGGCGGTAAGTGCTATTTGGATTTTACGTTTTCTAACCTCAAAGGAAGCATCTTTGCGTCTTGAAGTGAAATACATGAAGCTGGATTTCAAAATCATAGGCGCAGTGTGTGCTGTCGGTGTTTCACCGTTTGTAATGGCATCTACCGAGTGCTTGGTAGGTGTTACATTAAATAGTACGCTTGTGAATTTTGGCGATATCTATGTCAGCGCTCTCACTGTATTGCAAAGCGCAATGCAAATTATCAGCGTGCCGTTAGTCGGTTTTACGCAGGGATTTATACCAATTATTAGCTATAACTATGGGCATGGGAACACTGCGCGTGTAAAACAGGGCGTTAAAATTATCATAAGTATCATGTTTGTGGCGAACATGATTGCTACTTTGTTTATGATATGCTTCCCGGGGGTGATTGCGCGGCTGTTTACAACGGATGAAACGCTGATAGCTGTGGTGATTGAGGTGATGCCTGTATTCCTTACGGGAATGTTAGTGTTTGGCTTGCAACGCGCTTGTCAGAATATTTTCCTAGCGCTAGGGGAGGCGAAGATATCTTTGTTTATCGCCTTGCTGCGAAAAGTGATTTTGCTGATTCCCCTTGTGTTAATTTTATCTCGGTTTGGTTATATAGGAGTGTATGCTGCAGAAGCGATTGCGGATGGTACTGCAGCGATTTTGTGTGCGACCTTGTTTTTCTTCCGGTTCCGTGTGGTTATCAAGCAGATGGAAGCAAAGGATGCTGAGCGGATAGAACAAGTCTTGGGGTAAGCGAATTGTACGTATAGCATAAATAGATAGTGTCAGTCATTTGAAAAGGCAGAAAGCACCAGACGATTTGGTGTTTTCTGCCTTTTTGTTTGGTTGGATATATAATGGTGTGGTTATAGTATAATGCAAAGTAGAATAAGCGGTGTATTATAAAATGTTTTTAGTCGCAATGATATCAACTCCAGTGTCGGCAACATTTGCTTTGAGTATGTCTCCGATTGTGATAGGGGCAGGGATACAAAGTGATTTTAATTCTTGTACAATCTCGAATATCTTTTCTTTTGGAATGTCGGTTTTTGTTTTACAGCTGACCGTAGTCGCGCCTGCTTTGCTACCGCTCACGCTTACAACGGTAGTAACGATGCGGGTAGGGGCGGTGAGTTCTTTTGTTGCGTAATTTTTCCCGCGAGGGCAGGTGTTGCCCGATACCGTTAAAATGGTATCAGCTTTATCGAGTGTGACGGTAAGGGGGCAACCTAAGGGACAGTTGATGCAAATGAGCTGTTTTTCTTGCATGGTTAAGCCTCCTCTATACAAATTTGGATGGCGGCTGCTTGGGTGTGTGTGTCAAACATTTGCTTAGTAAGAGTGATTTCTTCCATTTCGCCTGGTGTCATAATCGGGCGCTTGCGGTGCACGACACGGGTGTCGCCTAGGTAAACATTAATGAATTTATTCTTTAACACACTACCGACCCGAAAACGCACCGTTAGTTTTTCGGGCATTTGGGCGGGCGAAACCGTTGCAGGCACGGTATAGCGAGGCCCGCCGGTACAGATAAACTGTAAATCTTTGCGTGGCACGGTGTGTGCATGCGCCGCTACGTATGCCGCGGCTGCGCGTCCAGCGGCAGCTGCCTCTTCACTGACGAAATCAACAAGGTCATGCACATGCAGTACATTGCCCGCAGCGAATACACCGGCGCAGCTCGTTTCAAGACTTTCGTTTACGAGTGGTCCATTGGTGATGCAATCCATGGAGATACCCATTCCGTGGCTTAATTCGTTTTCTGGGATTAGGCCGCACGAAAGCAATAGCGTATCACAGTCAAACTGTTCTTCTGTGCCAACAATTGGTTTAAGATTAGAATCTACCTGCGCAAGGGTTACTCCAGTAAGGCGGTCTTTGCCTTGAATATCGATGACGGTATGGCTTAACTTTAGTGGGATATCAAAATCATCTAAGCACTGCACGATATTACGTTTTAAACCACCAGAATAGGGCATAAGCTCTGCGACGGTAAGCACGGTTGCGCCCTCTAGGGTCATGCGGCGCGCCATAATAAGCCCAATATCTCCGCTACCCAAAATGACAACACGGCGACCGGGTAAAAATCCATCAATGTTCACAAGTCGCTGTGCTGTTCCTGCGGCATATACCCCGGCGGGGCGATATCCGGGGATGTTTAATGCGCCGCGGCTGCGTTCACGGCATCCCATGGCAAGGATGATCGTTTTGGCTTTTATTTCAAATAAACCATCTGTGCTATTCATAGCGGTGACGATTTTTTTGGGGCTGATGTCGAGAACCATACTGGACAGTTTATAAGAGATGCCGCGTTCTTCTAACTGTGTGATATAGCGTGCAGCATATTCAGGACCTGTCAGTTCCTCATGAAAGGTGTGTAATCCAAAACCATTATGGATGCATTGGTTTAGAATGCCGCCAAGGTTTGTGTCACGCTCTAGCAGCAAAATGCTTCGCTCACCAGCATCATATGCTGCGATTGCGGCGGCAAGCCCGGCGGGACCTCCGCCGATGATGACAATATGATATTGTTCCATGGGGTGTCTCCCTCCTTATAAGCAATCCTTGACGGAGCCAACGATATAGTTTGAACGGCCACCGCATTTGGTGACTTGCTCCATCGGGATGTCTAATTCACGCGATAAAAGCTCCATGATGCGTGGACTGCAAAATCCGCCTTGGCAGCGCCCCATCTGAGCGCGGGTGCGGCGCTTAATGCCGTCAAAACTGGTGGCGCCGAGGGGGCGGTGGATGGCATCAAGAATTTCGCCTTCGGTGACTTCCTCGCAGCGGCACACGATGTTGCCATAGGTGGGATTTTCTTTGATAAAAGCAATTCTTTCTGCTTTGGGTAAGGTCTTAGGGTCTAAAATACCTTTGCGTGTGGCGATGAAATTTTCCTTTGCGGTGAGATTGAGCTTTTCTTGCAGTAAGTTTGCAGTGAAAACACCAATTGCAGGGGCAGAGGTTAAGCCAGGCGATTCAATGCCTGCACAGTTGATAAAACCGGGTGCGTCGGCGACTTCACCGAGAATGAATTCATGTCCATCCTCATGGGCGCGCAGCCCTGAGAAACTGGTGATTGTTTGGTGGAGGGGCAACTCTTTTACGGTTCCGCTTGCTTTTGTGAGCAAAGCGTTTAGCCCTTGTGCGGTTGTGTTCGTGCCTTCCCGGTCATCAATATCAATTGCGGTGGGACCAACCAGTAAATTTCCGTGCACCGTGGGGGTAACAAGTACACCTTTGCCAAATTGCTTGGGGAGTTGGAAGATGGTGTGCGATACATGCTTACCCGCGGATTTATCTAGCAGGCAGTAATCACCACGGCGCGGTGTGATATGGATTTTGTGCGCGCTTACCATATTATGGAAAATATCGGCATATACACCGGCAGCATTGACGATATATTTTGTGGTGAATTCACCTTGATTGGTGATAACGCGCCAAGTGGGTTGTGCTGATGGCAATGGTACAAGGTTGTTGACTTCGGTGTTAAAACGAAACTGTGTGCCATTGGCAGCTGCGTTTTCGGCCAATGCAATGGTCAATCCAAAAGGGCATACAATGCCGCCTGTGGGTGCATATAAAGCAGCATAAGCATTTGGTGTGATATTCGTTTCTAATGCTTGCAATGCCGCTTTGTCTAGGAGGGTAAGGTTAGGCACACCGTTGGCAATTCCTTTTTTGTAAAGTGCGTTTAGGGCGGGCATATCATCAGGAGAAAGGCAGACAACAAGCGAGCCGTTGCGCACAAAGGCGAAATCGAGCTCTTTGGAAAGTGGTTCCATCAGCGCGTTACCTACAACATTCATCTTTGCCATAAGAGTACCGGTAGCGGCATCAAATCCAGCATGCACGATGCCACTGTTTGCTTTTGAAGTTTGTGCACAGACATCTTCATATTTTTCTATTACACAAATATTTGCTTGGTATCGTGAGAGTTCTCGTGCAACGGCACAGCCAATGGCACCCGCACCGATGACAATGATATCAAAATCTAACATAAGAACACCTTCCTTTTTATATTATCTTGTTTTTGTAGTAAGGCCAGATAGATTACTTGCGTATTATATGTATTAAGTGATACCTCAATTATATCAAATTTAGAGAATGCTCACAATAAGATGGAAAAAGAAAATTTGGTGTGAGGCTAAGGAAAAGGGATGATGGAAAGTGTTGTTCCATGCTTTTTAAGGAATATCGTTCTTTTTTGGTAAAAACAAATGGATGAATGTGGAAAGCGACCCTTTATTTTTGTGGAATGTGTCGATTGTTTTGCAAAGGTGTGTGTGGTATACTTTCAAAAAGTGAAGTTCACGAGAGTGAACTGTAAGAGCGTGAAGTGAAACAAAAGTCACGATGTCGTTCTTATCATAGAGGGGTTTACCATGGCAACCGCCGTGGTATATTGTGAAGGAGAATTTTTATGCGTAAAATTACACGTCGTTCATTCCTAGCTGCAAGTCTTGCAGCAACTGCAGCTGGTGTATTGTCTGGTTGTGATGCTGCTTTAAGCGCATCTGGCTTTACTGTTGGTATCTCGCAGCTAGTGCAGCATGATGCGCTAGATGCAGCGACCCTAGGGTTCCGTGATCAGCTTTCTGCTCGTGCAGAAGAAGCCGGCGTAGAAGCTGTATTTGACGAACAGAATGCTTCGGGCGAAACTGCAAACTGCAGTACCATTGCAAATGGTTTTGTTGCAGCAGGTGTAGATTTGATTATGGCAAATGCAACGGGTGCATTACAGGCAGCTGTTTCGGCTACTGGTGAAATTCCCATCTTGGGCACTTCGGTTACTGAATATGGTGTTGCACTCGGCATTGATAACTTTGATGGTTTGGTTGGCACCAATGTTTCTGGTTGTTCTGACCTTGCACCGCTTGATGAACAGGCTGCAATGCTTACAACCATCTTCCCAGATGCCGCAACGGTTGGTTTGCTATACTGTTCTGCAGAAGCAAACAGCCAGTATCAGGTAGATGTGATCCAAGATTACTTAGAAGCAGATGGCATTGTTTGCACTCAGTACAGCTTTGCTGATACCAATGACGTAACTTCTGTTACCCAGTCTGCTTGTGCAAGCTCTGATGTTATCTATGTGCCTACCGATAACACCGTTGCATCCAACACGGAAGCAATCAACAATGTTTGCCAACCTTCTGGTGTGCCCATTATCGCAGGTGAAGAGTCGATTTGCGGCGGTTGTGGTGTTGCGACTCTTACCATCAGCTATTATGACCTTGGTGTTGCAACTGGCGAAATGGCTGCGCGTATCTTAATTGATGGCGAAGATATTTCCACCATGCCTATTGAATATGCAGCAGAGTTTACACCTAAGTATAATGCTACGCTTTGTGAAGTGTTCGACATCACACCTCCAAGTGATTATGTTGCAATTGAAGCGTAATTTGCGTTTTTGGGTGTATTTTATCAAATGAATTTTATCAAACCAGCGAAAAAGGACTTTCTTTTTTCGCTGGTTTGGTTTATAATAGGAACAATTCTGTACTTTACTGTATTAATTTGTGGATTTTAGGAGGACGATATGGCTATACTTCAGGCATTAGATATCTTCACCTTACTCAATGCGCTGCCAAGTGCGATTGCGCAGGGGTTGATTTGGGGTATCATGGCAATTGGTGTGTTTATCACGTATAAAGTGTTAGACGTGGCTGATTTGACGGTAGATGGCACCATGTGCACAGGCGCAGCGGTTAGTATTATGATGATTTTGGCGGGATATAATATTTGGCTTGCGATGTTCTGTGCATTTATTGCCGGGGCGATTGCAGGGCTTATCACGGGTATCCTACATACTAAAATGGGAATACCTGCATTGCTTGCGGGCATTCTAACGCAGCTTTCGCTTTATTCGATTAACCTTAAAATCATGGGCAAGGCGAACCAAGCAATTAGCGTGGATAATTATGATTTGATTGTTTCTTCTCGTTATTTGTTTGACAGCTCCAGTGCATGGTATCAATCACCAATCTTAATTGTTGGGATTATGACGGTGGTAGTAATAGCAGCATTGTACTGGTTCTTTGGTACAGAGCTTGGCTGTGCGTTGCGTGCAACTGGTGCAAACGAAAACATGGCGCGTGCACAAGGAATTAATACCAATGTCAACAAAGTGCTTGGGTTGATGATTTCTAATGGTTTGGTCGCATTCTCTTCTGCATTATATGCGCAATATCAAGGCTTTTCCGACATTAACATGGGACGTGGTGCAATCGTTATTGGCTTGGCTGCTGTTATTATCGGTGATGTTATTTTTTCTAAAATTTTCCAGAACTTTGCACTCAAGCTGCTCAGTGTTTCAATCGGCGCGATTATTTATTATATCGTACTACAAGTGGTGCTATGGCGCGGGCTTGACTCTGACTATCTAAAGTTGCTTTCGGCGGTGATTGTTGCTATCTTCTTGGCTATCCCATATTGGAAGGCGCAATACTTTAGCAAACCAGTAAAGAAAGGAGAGACAACCAATGCTTGAGTTAAAAGGAATTCATAAGACGTTTAATCCAGGAACGGTCAATGCAAATCATGCGTTAAAAGGGCTTGATTTGGTGTTAAATGATGGCGATTTTGTTACGGTGATTGGTGGCAATGGCTCGGGTAAATCCACCACAATGAACGCGATTTCGGGTGTGTTTTCGGTGGACGAAGGCAGCATTAGTATTGATGGTGTGAATATTACAAAGCTATCAGAGCATCAACGTGCAAAGTATATTGGTCGTGTGTTCCAAGACCCAATGATGGGCACAGCGGCTACTATGGGAATTGAAGAAAATCTTGCGTTAGCAGCACGGCGCGGTAAGGTGCATACATTACGTGGTGGGATTACCGCAAAAGAGCGCGAAACGTATGTAGACCAACTGAAAACGCTTGGGCTTGGGCTTGAAGAGCGTTTGACAAGTAAAGTGGGGTTGCTTTCTGGTGGTCAGCGCCAAGCGTTGACGTTGTTGATGGCGACATTGCAAAAACCAAAATTACTGTTATTAGATGAGCACACTGCAGCACTTGACCCTAAAACGGCAAAAAAAGTGTTAGAGCTAAGCGCGAAAATTGTAGAGGAAAACTCTCTTACAACATTAATGATTACGCATAATATGAAGGATGCGATCCAATATGGTAATCGTCTGATTATGCTACATGAAGGAAATATTATCTATGATGTTTCTGGCGAGGAGAAAGCAAAGCTGAAAGTTGTGGATTTGCTTGAAAAATTCCAACAAGCAGGTGGAGAAGCAAACGATAAGATGTTGCTTTCGTAAGATTACTGTTTTATTTATGATATGGCCTCCAGTTTGTCTGGAGGCCATATTTTTATCTTGCTTTTTGATAAAAAGTAATTTTAAATCGTTGTTTTTTGATTTGACGCATTGTGACGCATTTTTATGCTTGCGTATGCGGTAAAAAGTTTGTAAAATGGAAGTACAAAAAACAAATGAGAGAGGAAAAATAACGATATGCGCGGAAAAAATGCAGAGCGGCAAGGGGAGCTGTTTTATGTGCGAATGTTTTCAGAATTGGGGGAATATCAGCAAGCACATGAGGTTACCTATCAGTTGCAAAAACAAGCAGAGGGCTATTTGTTAGAAGTACAACAACTTAGTGCTGTATTGAAAATGGAGAAAGTTATATTGCACTTACCTAAAGAACAAGCCGAACAAGTGCTAACCTTGTTGTACGAAAATTCGGTATCAGTAGAACTTTGTCGAGATGTGCTTGCGGAACTATTACCTCCTTGTACGATAGCAGTATAAAAAGTAAAAAGGATGTGCGAAATGAAAGACAGCAAAAATATACAAACGATTCGCATTGCGGTGGCGAGTTACGATGCTAGTTGGTTGCGTGTGGTGGCAAATTATCTACAAGAAAGAAAAGAATTTAGTGTGGTTGATTGCTATGCACGTGGCAAATTATTGTTAGAGGCATTGTCTGAAGGGGTTGCGCCGGATGTGGTGATTGTGGACGAGCAGATGCAGGATGTTGACTTGTTCGATTTCATGCAAACTTATGCATCGTTGCATTTATCAAATCATGTTGTACTGTTAGGTTTGTGTAACAAGCGGTATTTAGGGTACACGGGTAATTTGCTTTCGCTTGGGTTAACTGATTTTATGGCGAAACCAATCCAGTTGAGCAATTTGACAGAAAGGATTTTACAGTTGCATCAAACAAATATGGGCGGTAGGGTAAAGGATGTTTGTGAATCGCTTTATGTGGATTGGAAGTTAGAAATCAATGATAGCTGTCATTACTTAACAGATGCAGTTCGGATTGCCAATGATTCTGCCGAAAAATTAGCGATAGGAAAAGAAATTGTTTGGAATGTTGCGGAATTGCATGGGAGCACACCTCATGCAGTGGATAGTGCATTGCGACGTTTGGTTGAGAAATTAGAGTGCGGAAAGATAGCTAGCTACCTTGATTTTAAAAGCGAAACAGGTTTGGGACAGGAAAAACCAACGGTAAAAATGCTGGTATATGCAATCAAATATAAGCTAGGAACAATAGAAGAAACAGCTAACGGCAATATGCAAGAAAGCGCTTTACAAACAGTATGAAATGATAATTTTACATGGGTTGCGACGTAGCCCGTGTAAGTTTTTATGAATTGGTGCGAAATATAAAAGAAAAGAGTGTATTATGTCGAAACAACAGAAGGAAAGAGTATATCCTAACGCAATGTTAAAAGACGATGAAGGCAGTGATTTAATCCGAAATGAGATGAACACATTAATTCTTCGTTCGATTGGTGAAGAGTTTAATCGTCCGCTTGGCTTAATCGCCAATAATTGTGAGTATTTGCAAATGCATTTGAATCATCCAGATGGCATCTATTCGAAAGAAAAAGCAAATGACGCTTTGGCAGATATCAATAGTGCTACGCTACATTTAAATCGACTGTTAGAGAATTTTGTCGAGATGACAGCTAGTTTACATGGTGCGTTAAACCCATCTATGCAACTGGTGGATTTGGTGTCAGTGCTGAAAAGTGTTTGTGCGGATAGTGCGGAAATTTATCGTGCGATAGGAATTACCTTAACGGTAGAGTGCGAAGGCTTAACACAGGCGTCTGTGATTGCAGATCGTGGATTTGCAGAGCGTATTTGTTTGAATTTGCTTTCGAATGCATTGCATGCTTGTACAGAAGGGGAGCATGTGGTTTTTTCATTGATAGAACGCGAAGAAGGGTATCTGCTTACGGTTACAGATGATGGTTATGGATTTCCGCCAGACAGTGTACTAACTGCGTTTATGCCTTGTCATCACCGCGGGTGCGTTCGTTCCGAAGGCTTTGAACGCGGTGGCGGGATGGGCTTATATCTATGTGGAGAATATTGCCGATTAATGGGATGGAACATCAATATTTCGTTGCAAGAGCCAGGCACAAAAGTGGCGCTTGAAATACCAAGGAATGAGCAAGTTTATAATAAGACGGCATGTTTTCATGCAAGCGAATATGAAACACAGATGCAATCACAGCTTACACGGATGGCAGTATTGCGAGAGTTGCGAGCGGTGCATGGGTTAGAGGGGTTGCGACGCTAAAAAGAAAATGAAGGGGTGGGCATTCGTGCTATGTTTTGCGTGAAAAAATATAGCATGGATGCTTGCTTTATTGTTATAATATGAAATAATTACAAATTTTGAAGAGAATTAAGGATAGGTTTTGGTTTAGATATTTACTTTAACGTCATTTTATTGTAAAATGTAGTGAGATGAATGAATCATAGATGAGGTAGTAGATATGGCACTGAAATATCAACGCATTTTATTAAAGGTAAGCGGCGAGGCACTTGGTGGCGAAAAAGGCACTGGGTTTGACGATGCTGTGATGGAATCTATTTGTAACGGTGTGAAAAAAGCACATGAGTTAGGTGCTGAAATCGGCATTGTAGTTGGTGGCGGTAACTTTTGGCGCGGTCGCTCTAGTGGCAAGATGGAACGCACGCTTGCAGATCAGATTGGGATGCTTGCAACGGTGATGAACTGTCTTGCTGTTTCGGATAAGCTCCGTCAGCTAGGTGTTCAAACAAAATTATTGACGAGTTTTGTGATGCCACAGGTAGCAGAACCTTTTAGCCGTAATGCAGCACTTTCTGCAATGGCAGAAGGGAAAGTGGTTTTGTTTGGTGGCGGTACGGGTAATCCGTTCTTTTCGACAGATACTGCAACAGCACTACGCGCAGTAGAGGTAAGTGCAGATGTCATGTTTAAAGCGACAATGGTGGATGGGGTATATGATAAAGACCCACATAAATACGATGATGCTGTTAAATATGATACCCTTACCTTTAGTAAGGTGCTAGAGGATAAACTGGCTGTTATGGATGGTACTGCGGCAACGCTTTGCCGCGACAACCAATTGCCTATTCTGGTTTTTGATTTAGCAGACCCAGACAATATTGCAAAAGCATTGCAAGGCGAAACGATTGGTACTTTGGTATATGAGGCATAATTTTTACGGTGACTCGTAAAGATAGAATGGACAATAGAAATGATAAAAAGGAGAATTTAAAATGAGTAAATATACAAAACCTTTTGAAGATAGAATGGCAGGCGCAATTGATCACCTTGAGCACGAATTAGGTGCAGTGCGTGCGGGTCGTGCAAACCCTGCTGTGCTTGACCGTATTGAAGTCGAATACTATGGGGCACCAACCCCATTGCAGCAAGTAGCTGCCGTTGCGGTTCCAGAAGCGCGTATTCTAACTGTTACTCCTTGGGATCGCAGTTTGTTGCGTGAGATTATCAAAGCAATTCAGATGAGTGACCTAGGCATTAACCCAGTAGATGATGGCACAACTATTCGTCTTGCGTTCCCTGCACCAACAGAAGAGCGACGCAAACAACTTGCCAAAGAAGTTTCAAAGATGGGCGAAAGTGCAAAAGTTGCAGTACGCAATG
This sequence comes from Faecalibacterium sp., assembly GCA_044426225.1. Lineage (GTDB taxonomy): Bacteria > Bacillota > Clostridia > Oscillospirales > Ruminococcaceae > Faecalibacterium. Next base: position 16,066 of record JAWXUQ010000040.1, read on the forward strand.
TGCGCCGTGATGCAATCGATAAAGCAAAATCCCTTAAAAAAGATGGTGAATTGACAGAAGATACCCAGAAAACTATGGAAGAAGAAGTGCAGAAGCTGACCGATAAGTTTGTAAAACAAATTGATAAAGCAGTCGAAGCAAAGCAAGCAGAAATTCTTTCTGTTTAAACGGATAAACAAAGAAGTGCTGCGTGCTAATCAACAGTGCGCAGTATTTTTTTAGAGGAGTTACGCATGCAAGATAAACCGAAAGGTTTTGCCGAAGGGCTTTCTATTGGTATCATCATGGATGGCAATGGACGTTGGGCGAAGAAACGTGGATTACCGCGCACGGCAGGACACAAAAAAGGTGCCGAAGTGTTTCAGGATATGACGCGTTATTGCAATGAACTGGGAGTGGCATCTGTTTATTTTTATGCCTTTTCCACAGAAAACTGGAAGCGCCCTGAAACAGAAGTGAATGCGATTATGCAACTGTTTGGGGAATACTTATTAAAAGCGTATGATTACCAAAAAGAAAACAATCGTGTGAACTTTATGGGGGATCGCACAGCTTTGCTGCCGAAGTACCAAGAGCTAATGAGAGATATTGAGCAAAAGACAGCAAAGAATACCGGGATGGTGCTGAACATTGCAGTAAACTATGGCGGTCGCCCGGAAATTTTGAGAGCGGCTAAAAATTTAACGCAACAAGTGTTAGACGGCACTATAAGTGTGGATGATTATACCGAAGATTTGTTTTCGCAACAACTCTATAATGGTGGGCAAAATGATTTGGATTTCATTTTGCGACCAAGCGGTGAGCATCGCCTTTCGAATTTCATGCTATGGCAAGCGGCCTATGCAGAGCTTGTGGAAATGGATGTGCTTTGGCCTGATTTTACTAGAGATGATTTAGATACAGCGATTGCCGAATTCAACAAGCGTTCTCGCCGTTTTGGTGGGATTTAAAGGGGGTAGAGTGATATGAAAACGCGTCTCATCACTTCAGGCATTGGTCTAATTGTGTTAGCGTTGGTGCTTTTCACCTTTGATACAATGATATTTAATATCATTATTGCGTGCATTGCACTTGCTGCAACGCACGAAATATACATGGCACTGGGTTTTAAGAAAAAAGATTTGGCGATGTATTTTGTGCAGGTTCCTTATGTGCTGCTGATTATGAATTCAGATAATGCGTATTTTCGTTCTATTGTTCTGATTGCAACCTTTGTGTTAATGTTGTTCTATTGTATGTATCTTGTCTTTGCGGGCGGCAGAGTGAGCTTTTTGCATACTGGTGGGTTTGTCTTTTTTAGCGAAATCATTATTTTTTGCTTTTATTCGTTTATTTACCTCAAACGTATGTTCCCCGTAGCGCAATATGAGTACGATGCGATTTTCTTTTTGATGATTGGTCTATGTTTTGCGTGGGGCGGTGATAGCTCCGCTTATTTTGCAGGGCGATTTTTTGGTAAGCGCAAACTTGCACCGAAGGTAAGTCCACATAAGACGTTAGAAGGCGCAGTTGGTAATGTGCTCGGCTCTATGGTATATGGTGTGGCGGCAACTTTGATTTACCAGCATTGCGCAGGACGTGCGCAGAGTTTCCAGACGACTAATTTTGGTGTTCCAATGGTTTTGATTGTGGCTGTTCTTGGTGTTTTTTGTGCGATACTCGGTATTTTTGGCGATTTATTCGCAAGTGTGGTAAAGCGCCAGTGTGACATCAAAGATTATGGCACAGTGTTCCCGGGACATGGCGGTATTTTAGATCGATTTGATAGTGTGATGCTTATTGCACCATTTGTTACGCTTGTCATTAGTGTGATGTACGGCGCATAAGTGTAACGAGGCTTTCGTTGTAGCCTTTCTGATTAGGAAAGAATTTGTTGCAACGAAGCCTTTTTTGCATTTTATCTGAAATAAATCCGCTTAGGAGGATATAAATATGGCAAAAAAGATTACCTTGTTAGGTTCGACTGGCTCCATTGGAACACAAAGCCTAGATGTAGTGCGTGCACAGGGATATGAGGTGTTTGCACTTGCGGCCAATCGAAGCATAGAGTTGTTGATGGCACAAATTGCAGAATTTCATCCAAAACATGTTTGCGTCGTAGACCAAGAGGCATATACTAAAGTGGAACGTGAACTTGCGAATCTTGTGGGCGCACCGAAACTATATGCAGGGGCAGAGGGTTTGGTGCAAATTGCAGCATTGGACGGTGCAGATGTTGTATTAAACAGCGTGGTGGGGATTGCTGGGCTAGGCGCAAGCCTTGCTGCCATTGAAAGTGGGCATGACCTTGCCCTTGCCAACAAAGAAAGCCTCGTGACAGGTGGGCATTTGGTGACAGAAGCTGTGCAAAAACATGGTGTGCGCCTGTTGCCAGTTGATAGTGAACATTCTGCGATTTTTCAGTGCTTGCAGGATAATGAAAGTGCAAAAAGTCTGAATAAAATCATTTTAACAGCATCTGGTGGACCGTTCTTTGGGATGAATCGTGACGAGCTTGCAGGCAAAACTAAAGCAGATGCACTTAAACATCCCAACTGGGATATGGGTGCGAAAATCACCATTGACAGCGCAAGCCTTATGAATAAGGGCTTAGAATTGATTGAGGCAGTATGGTTATTTGGTCTGCCATCAGAAAAGATAGAAATAGTGGTGCAACGGCAGAGTATCATTCATTCAGCAGTGCAATATAGTGATAACTCGATTATTGCGCAGTTGGGCGTGCCTGATATGCGCGTGCCCATTCAATACGCACTTACATGGCCAAAACGTGGTGATGCATTGGTGCCAGAACTGGATTTTAGCGCGCTGAAAGTTTTGACTTTTGCACAAGCTGACGAAGAAACCTTCCGTTGCTTAGCTGCCTGTAAGAAGGCGATTAATAAGGGCGGGTTAGCACCTTGTGCGGCAAATGGCGCAAACGAAGAAGCCGTTAAATTGTTCTTGCAGGATAAAATCAGCTTTTTGGATATTGGTCGATTGGTAGAAGGCGTTGTAGATGCAGAGGCATTTGGCGGAACGTATAATCTTGCCGATGTATATGAGTGCGACAAAATGGCGCGTGCGTTTGTGAGAAGTCATCTGTAAAGGTGGTGCGTGAGACAGGAGATTGCGGGTTCTGTATGATTTAAAATAACGCAGAAACAGGGGGTTAACCAATGTGATACAGTGCGTTATCTTAACAATTAGGAAAGTGAGTTATATATGGTTACAATGCTTGCCGCAATTTTTATTTTTGGGCTTGTGATTGCGTTTCATGAATTCGGGCATTTTGTCTGTGCAAAATGGAGTGGCATTCAAGTCAATGAATTTTCAATCGGGATGGGACCGCTGATTTTTAAAAAGAAATGGCATGGCACACAGTATAGTGTGCGTGCTTTGCCAGTTGGGGGTTATGTTGCAATGGAAGGGGAAGAAAGCCCCGAAAGCAAGCAACAAGTAAACGATGTAGAAGAAACAAATTTAGTCTTGCAAGAGGATATCGCGCAGATTGAGTGTGTTTCTAATCCCTTAGGGAATAAGGACGCAACTACGCTCAAAGGGAAATCTTTCAATGATGTTGCGTTGTGGAAACGGTTTGTAACCATTGCAGCGGGTGCGGCAATGAATTTTGTGCTCGGCTTTTTAGTACTGTTTGTCCTTGTCAATATGGAGGATAGTATTACAAGTCGCATTGTTTACGGATTTAACGAGGATGCACTTTGCCAAGAAACTGGATTGATGGCGGAGGATGAGATTGTCGCAGTCAATGGACGGTATTGTTTCATCGCGAATGATATTGTGTATGAGCTTAGCCGCACAGAAGATAACAGTGCAGACTTTATCGTGATTAGAAATGGCGAAAAAATAGAACTTGAAAACGTGCAATTCGATAACGGTGTTAACGAGGACGGTAGTACCTATATGCAACTCAATTTTATTGTATATGGGCTTGAAAAAACACCAGTGCGCGTACTAGAAGAAACCATTCGTTCAGAGCTATATTATGGGCGAATTATCTTTTCTTCGTTGATTGATTTGGCGACAGGTCGTGAAAGCATTAATAACCTTTCAGGGCCTGTTGGGATTGTTTCCGCAATCGGGACAGCGGCAAGCTATGGCTTAGCAGATGTGCTTAGTTTGTTGGCGCTGATTACCATTAATCTTGGCATTTTCAATTTGTTGCCCTTGCCAATGCTTGATGGCGGAAAACTGGTGTTTTTGCTGATTGAAGGGGTAACTGGAAAAGCGGTGCCAGACCGTGTCCAAAATGCGATTAATATGGCGGGGCTTGCTTTCTTTTTGGGGCTGATGTTGTTTACAACATACAACGATATCATTCGGCTCATGACAGGTAGTTGGTATTAAGAGAAACCACAAGGAGGATAAAATGCGTGTTTTAAAGCAAGAAGTGAAAGTTGGCGATTTAACGCTTGGTGGTAACCACCCGATTGCAGTGCAAACTATGCTGAATGTGCCGGTGGAAGACATTGCGGGGAATGTGGCACAGGCGATACGCTGCGAAGCAGCAGGGTGCCAGATTTTGCGTGTTACTGTGCCGAAAGCGTCTGATGCTAAGGTTGTGGAAGCGCTGAAAAATGCAGTGAATATTCCCATTGTGGCGGATATTCATTTTGATTACCGTGCCGCCCTTGCCTGTGCGGAGGTAGGTGTAGATAAAATTCGAATTAATCCTGGTAACATCGGGGACGAAAGCCGCGTGAAAGCGGTGGTAGATGCCTGTAAAGTGAAAAACATACCAATCCGTATTGGGGTAAATGGCGGTAGCCTAGAAAAGCATATTTTAGCCAAATATGGCGCGCCCGTCCCAGAAGCAATGGTAGAAAGTGCGATGTTCCATATTCGATTATTAGAACAACATGATTTTGACAAAATTGTTGTTTCGATTAAAAGCTCTAACGTGCCACGCATGATGGA